>DASZDB010000268.1:0-11926 GCA_035942495.1 Solirubrobacteraceae bacterium | reverse complement strand
GATCTACACGCACCTCTCCGCGGACCGGCTGAAGGACGTCTACTTCCGCGCGCATCCGCGGGCCGGCGCGGGCTCCTCCCCGATCAGTTGAGACAATGACGGGGTGCCTCGCACCCTGCTCCCGCTGCTCGCCGCTGCCGCCGTGCTGCTCGGCGGCTGCGGCAACGACCGCGCGCCGGTTCCCGATCTCGGGCTGATTCCGGCGCCCAAGGGCTTTCGCGACGCGCCCTTCAAGGCGCAGGGCATCCAGTTCCGGGCGCCGACGAACTGGCGCATCGTGAGCGGTCAGGACACGCAGCTGGCGACGGTGGCCGTGGGCGACGCGCAGATCGGGATCTGGCGCTATGAGCGCACGGAGCCCCTGCCCGAGACGAGGGCCCAGCTCGGCGCCGCGCGCCAGGCGCTCGTCGCGCAGATCGAGAGCCGCGACCCCACGTTCAAGCTCACCTCCACGCGCCTGGTCGTCAAGCCCGGCTTCCGCGGCGTCGAGGTCGTCGGGACCGGCACGAACCTCGCGAACGGCTCGATCCAGCGCTCGATGCGCTCGCTGCACGCCTACGGCCACGGCGTGGAGGTCGTGATGGACGCCTTCGCGCCGCCGCGCGACTTCGCGCGCGTCGACGAGCAGACCTTCGGCCCGATGGCGCGCTCGCTGCGGTTGACGGCGCCGCGCGCGTCGACGCGCTAGCCAAGCGGGCAAGCCGCTGAGCCGCCGCGGCTCGGGGCTAGGCTCAACGGCAGCGATGCCCGAGCTTCCCGAGGTGGAGACGATCCGCCGCAGCCTTGCGCCGCTCGTCGAGGGACGGGCGCTGCGCAGGGTCGAGGTGCTCGACGCGAAGTGGTGTCAGCCGCTGCATCCGCAGGAGCTGCGCGACGCCCTCGAGGGCCGCACGATCGCGCGCCTCTCGCGGCGCGGCAAGTACCTCATCTGGGAGGCGCAGGACGAGGTCTACCTGCTCATGCACCTCCGCATGACCGGCACCGTCCTGTTCGATCCGCCGCCCGACACCCTCTACACGCGCGTGCGCATCGAGCTCGACGACGGCGGACGGCTGAGCTTCTGCGACCCGCGCCGCTTCGGCACCGGCGAACTCGCGCTCGGCTATGACGACCTCGAGGAGTTCCTCGACGCCCGCCTCGGCGTCGAGCCGCTCAGCCCGGACTTCACGACGGAGCAGCTGTACCTGCAGACGCGCAAGCGCCGGACGCCCATCAAGGCGCTGCTGCTCGACCAGCGGCGCGTGGCCGGGCTGGGCAACATCTACGCCAACGAGGCGCTCTTTCGCGCCCGCATCCACCCGCTGCGCAGCGCGGGTCTGCTCAAGCGAACGCAGGTCGCGGCGCTGCGCGACGCCGTCGTCGCCTCACTCGAGGCGGGCCTCGGCGCCGGCGGCGCCTCGATCGACGACTTCCGCCATCCCGACGGCGTCATGGGCGCGTTTCAGAACGAGTTTCTCGTCCACAGCCGCGAGGGCGAGCCATGCACCGTCTGCGGCACGCCGGTGCGCAAGTTCGTGGTCGCGGGGCGCGGAACCTACGCCTGCGAATGCTGTCAGACGCGCCCGCGGGAGCGTCGTGTCAACCGCTGATCTGCCGGGCCGACCACGATCGCACTCCGGCGGCGTTATGCGCGCCTCTCCGCGCTGAGTTGTTGGGAACGGGTGTTGTTTCGTCGCGTTCTCGGCGGGAGCATCGCCGGGCATGGCGGGGTCTTGCTTCGAACGTCCATCAGGTGGACGCAACACGCAAGACCCCCTCGACCGGGTCATCGCCGACCGAGCGCTGGCCCAGCATGGGGTGCTCACGGGTCGGCAGCTGGTCGAGTTCGGCCTGAGCGCAAGCGCGACCCGTAGTCGCGTCGCGCGCGGGCTGCTTCACCGCGTTCATCGCGGGGTGTTCGCGGTCGGTCACGCGGGACTGACGCAGAACGGGCGGTTCATGGCGGCCGTGTTGGCCTGTGGACCCGGAGCGTGCGCCTCGCATCACTGCGCGGCCGTGCTGCTGCACCTGGGGCTGGGCGTGCGCCGGGTGGTCGACGTCACAGCGCCAGCGTCGCGCGGCCGGGCCAGGGAAGGCGTTCGCGTCCACAGCGGCGCGACGCTGTTTCGCCGCGACGTCACCCTCATCGACAACATCCCGTGTACGTCGCTCGCCCGCACCATCCTCGACATCGCAGAGACCGGTACCCGGCGTGACGTGGAGCGGGCGATCGACCGCGCCGAGCAGCAGCAGATGCTCGACACCCGCGCGCTCGATGATGTCCTCGCGCGCTCGTACGGCCGGCGCGGCGCGACGATACTGCGCGCCGTCCTCAGCGAGCACAGCGCCGGCAGCACGCTCACCCGCACCGAGCTCGAGGAGGCGTTTCTGGCGATCTGCCGCGCCGTCGAGCTTCCGCCCGACGCGACCAACGTCTGGATCCCGTTTCCCGAAGGTGACGGCGCGGAGGCCGACTTCCTCTACCGGCGGCAGAGCCTGATCGTCGAGGTCGACGGCCGTGGCCCGCACTCCACCCGCAGATCGTTCACGTCCGACCGGCGCCGCGACCAGCGGCTCATGCTGCTCGGCTGGCGCGTCGTGCGCTTCACGTGGCAGCAGGTCACGTTCGAACCCGCGTACGTGGCCGCGACGCTGCGCGGGCTGCTCTAGTCGGCCAGCAGGTCGGCCAGCATGCCCGACGAGGCCGCGCGGGCGGTCTCGTCGTAGCCGCCGACGAGGATGCCGCCGACCGTGACCTGCGGCAGCGTCATCATGCCGGTCTTCTCGGCCAGCGCGATGACGCCGTCGGGATCACCGGCGAGGTTGACCTCGTGGAAGTCGATGTCCTGCGAGCGCAGGAGCATCTTCACGCGTGAGCAGTACCCGCAGGATTCGGTCGTGTAGACGATGACGTCGCGCATTACTTCAGAAAGTGTAGTGCCGGGCGGTGCGCGCCCGGGAAGCCTCAGTCGACGAGCAGGTCCGCCAGCATCCCGGCCTGGTCGGCCGCGAGCGTCTCGACGTAGCCGCCCAGCAGCATGCTGCCGATGAAGACCTGCGGCAGCGACTTCATCCCGGTCCGTCGCACGAGCTCCTCGTAGGCGTCCGTGCCCTCCTGCACCATGACCTTCTCGTATGGGATCTCACGGACGTTGAGCAGGTTCTCCACCGAATGGCACAGCGTGCAGATCTCGTCGCTGTAGACGGTGACCGGACGCATGATCAGTCGACGAGCAGGTCGTCGAGCATGCCGTTGACAGCCGCGGCCTGGACCTCCTGGGCGCTGCCCAGCGGGATGACGCCGATGAACGCCTGCGGCAGCTTCATCGAGCCGGCGCGCTCGCCCAGGGCGTGGTGTTCGGGCGAATCGAGGGTGATCAGCGTCTCCTCGTACGGGATGTTGCGCTCCTCGAGCAACTCCCGCAGCGAAGCGCTGAACCCGCAGCCCTCTTTCGTGTAGATCTGCATGGTTCTCATGACCGCGAAAGTCTAATGCCCGGCTCCGTCAAGACAGAGGCCGTCGTCCTGCGCACGCTGCGCTACGGCGAGGCCGACCGGATCCTCCATCTCTACACCCCGCAGCGCGGCCGCATCGCCGCGATCGCCAAGGGCGTGCGCCGCGCCAAGACCCGGTTCGGCGGGCGCCTGGAGCCCTACTTTCGCCTGCATATGGTGCTGTACGAAGGCCGCAGCGAGCTGCTCACGGTGACGAGCGCGGACACGATCACCGGCCACCCAAACCTCCGCGAGAACGGCCCCTCGCTCGACAGCGCCGCGCGCGCGTGCGACGCGATCGCGCGGCTGTTCGAGACGACCGATCCGCATCCTGGCGTGTTCGCGCTGCTGTGCAACGAGCTGGCGCTGCTCGACGCAGGGGCGCGCGGGGGGCCGTCTCACGCGACGCACGCAAACCAGCTCGCGTTTCGCCTCAAGCTCCTGCTCGCCGCGGGCCTCGCGCCGCAGCTCGCGGCGTGCGCGTCGTGCGGCGAGGCCGACCACCTGGCGGGCTTCTCGGGCGCCGCCGGCGGCGTCGTCTGCAGCGCCTGTGAGGCGACCGGTTTCGTCCTCGGGGAGGAGGCGCACACGTTCATGACCCGGGCGCTGGGGGCCCCGCTGGCGCAGGTTCCGGCGGCCGGTGAGCTCGCGCTGCGCCAGGCCGAGCGCGCGATCGCCGAGACCGTCGAGCACCACGCTCATGTCCGCTGGCGAGCGGCGTTTCCCCGCGCTCGCCCGCCGCTATAGGATCGCGCGCCATGGGAATCGCTCCAGCCGATACGAAGTGGGTGTACGACTTCGCCGAGGGTTCGAAGGAGATGCGCAACCTCCTCGGTGGAAAGGGCGCGAACGTCGCAGAGATGACGCGCATCCTCGGAGCCGACCGCGTCCCGGCCGGCTTCACGATCACGACCGAGGCCTGCGTCGCCTACATGGAGCACGGCCAGGCCGTCCCCGATGGGATGGACGCCCAGGTCGACGAGGCGCTCGCCCGGCTGGAGGCCACGGCCGGCAAGACGCTCGGCGATCCGGACGACCCGCTGCTCGTCTCGGTGCGAAGCGGCGCACGCGAGTCGATGCCGGGCATGCTCGACACCGTCCTCAACCTCGGGCTCAACGATCGCTCGGTCGCGGGCCTCGCCGAGAAGACCGGCAACGAGCGCTTCGCGTGGGATTCGTACAGACGCTTTGTCCAGATGTTCGGAAATGTGGTGCGCGACATCCCGGGTGAGCGCTTCGAGCAGGCCATCAAGGAGGCCAAGCAGGAGCACGGCGTGACGCTGGACACCGAGCTCGACATCGCCGCGCTGCGCGCCCTCACCGCGCGCTTTCGCGAGATCTTCCAAGAGGCGACCGGCGAGGAGTTCCCGCAGGAGCCGCGCGACCAGCTCGCGCAGGCCATCCGCGCGGTCTTCGACTCGTGGACCGGCGATCGCGCCGTCACCTACCGGCGCCTCAATCGCATCCCCGACGACTGGGGCACGGCGGTCAACGTCCAGCAGATGGTGTTCGGCAACAAGGGCGACAGCTCGGGCAGCGGCGTGGCGTTCAGCCGCGACGAGGTGACCGGTGAGCCGGAGCCGTCGGGTGACTTTCTCGTCAACGCCCAGGGTGAGGACGTGGTGTCGGGCGTGCGCAACACGCAGGACATCGCGGACCTGCGCGACGTCATGCCCGAGGCGCACGCGACGCTGATGGACATCCTGCGCACCCTCGAGGCGCACTACAAGGACATGCAGGACACGGAGTTCACCATCGAGGAGGGCCGTCTGTACATGCTGCAGACGCGCAACGCCAAGCGCCCTGCGCAGGCGATGGTGCGCTTCGCCTGCGACGTCGTCGACGAGGGCCTGCTGACGAAGGCCGAGGCGATCGCGACGATCGACTGCGAGAAGCTCGACGCCCTCCTGCACCCGACGTTCGACCCGACGGTCGACTACGCGATCCTCGCCAAGGGCGTCGCGGCGTCACCCGGCGCGGCGAAGGGCGAGATCGTCTTCAGCGCGGGCGACGCCGTCGCCGCCGCGGCCGAGGGTCGCCACGTGATCCTCGTGCGCCCGTTCACCGAGGCCGAGGACGTCGCCGGGTTCGATGCGGCGCGGGGGATCCTCACCGCCGAGGGCGGCAAGGCCAGCCACGCGGCGCTCGTCGCCCGGGGCATGGGGCGGCCGGCGGTGACCGGTGCCAGCAGCCTCGAGATCGACCTGGGCGCGAAGGAGCTGCGCGTCGGCGACACGCTGCTGTGCGAGGGCGACTGCATCTCGATCGACGGCACCAGCGGCCAGATCACGATCGACGACGTCCCGCTCGTCGAGCCGCAGATGGGCGAGCACTTCGAGCGCGTGCTGCAGTGGTCAGACGAGCTGCGCAGGCTCGGCGTGCGGGCGAACGCCGACACGCCCGAGGACGCGCGCAAGGCGCGCGAGTTCGGCGCCGCCGGCATCGGCCTGTGCCGCACCGAGCACATGTTCATGGCGGCCGACCGCCAGCCGAAGATGCGCGAGATGATCCTCTCGGACACGATCGAGGACCGGCGTGCGGCGCTTGACGAGCTGCTGCCGCTGCAGCAGCAGGACTTCGAGGACATCCTCGAGGCGATGGACGGGCTGCCGGTGACGATCCGCCTGCTCGACCCGCCCCTGCACGAGTTCCTGCTGCACGACGAGGACGATCCGCGCGCCGAGGCGCTGCACGAGGTCAACCCGATGCTCGGGACGCGCGGCTGCCGGCTGGCGATCCTGCACCCCGAGATCTACGAGATGCAGGTCCGCGCGATCATGCGCGCACAGCGCGCGGTCACCGAGCGCCTCGGCCATCCGCCGCGCCTGGAGGTCATGGTTCCGCTGATCGACTACGAGCGCGAGCTCGAGATCATCGAGGAGCTGATCTTCCGGGTCGCTCGGGAAGAGGGCGTCGAGCGCGAGCACTACCTCTGCGGGACGATGATCGAGCTGCCGCGGGCGTGCTTCCTCGCCGACACGATCGCGACGCACGCCGACTTCTTCTCCTTCGGCACGAACGACCTCACGCAGACCGCGCTCGGCTTCAGCCGCGACGACATCGAGGGCAAGATCCTCGCGCCGTACATCGAGAACAAGGTCTTCGACCGTTCACCGTTCGAGACCATCGACACCCCCGGCGTCGGGCAGCTCGTGCGGATGGGCGCCTGGCTGGGCCGCAAGGCGAAGGCCGACCTCAAGCTCGGCGTCTGCGGCGAGCACGGCGGCGATCCCGACTCGATCGACTTCTTTCACAACTCCGGCCTGAACTACGTCTCGTGCTCGCCGTTTCGGGTGCCGGTGGCGCGCGTGGCGGCCGCGCAGGCGGCGATCCGCCGCGGCGACGACGGCGGTTGGTGAAGCCCGCGCGGCAGGGGTCAGTCGACGTGCAGGACGGCCTTGCCGGCCACGCGCCGATCGAGCAGCGCGGCGATCGCCGGCCCGGGCTCGCGCCATGAGCCCTCGAGGTCGATCTGCGCGTCCAGTTCGCCCGCGGCGACGAGCGCCGCCAAGCGCGCGAGGTCGCTGCTGGCCGTGCCGGTACGCTCGATCTCCTCGAAGACGAACAGCCCGTGCAGCGCGGCGCCCGGCGCACGCCCGAACAGCGCCCGCGCCGGGAAGCTGACGGGCTGCGGGTCGCTGGAGGCGAACGACACCACGACGCCGCGGCCCGCGACCAGCCCCATGGCGGCGCCGAGCGACGCGCCGCCCACGCCTTCGATCACGGCGTCATACACGGCGTCACCGGAAAGCTCGAACACCACCTCCGCCGCGCCGAGCTCGCGCAGGCCGCGTGCGCGCTGCTCGTTGCGCGACACCGCCGTCACGCGCGCGCCCGCGCGCGCGGCGAGCTGGACGGCAAAGCGCCCGACCCCGCCGCTGGCGCCCGTGACGAGTACGCGCTTGCCGAGCACGAAGCCGCAGATCTCCAGCGCGCGCAGGGCGGTCACACCGGCCACCGGCAGGGTCGCGGCCTGCGCGAAGCTCACGCCGTCCGGCAGCTCGGCGAGGTTCGCCGTCGCCACCGCGACGCGCTGCGCCCACGCGCCGTTTCGCACGATCCCGACGACGCGCGCGCCCTGCGGCGGGCCGCTCCCGTCGGCGGCCGCCTGCTCGACGACGCCGGCCACGTCCCACCCGGGCACCGACCCGTGCGGCCGGTCGGGCAGCTGGCGCGACTCGCCGCGGTTCAGCGAGAACGCCTTCACCGCGACCAGCGCCTGCGACGGCAGCGGGTCGGGCTCGCCCACCTCGCCGAGCGCCACGTGCGGGGTCTGCGGTGTCACGGTCAGCGCAAGCACCGGCGCAGCGTAACGCCGCGCGCGACGCCGTCGGCCGCGCCGAGGCCCGTGCCGTTGGCCGCGGCTGCGAGAATCGAGCCATGGACGCCGCCACCGCACCGGGCACCGTCGCGCAGCGCTTCGCCTCGCGCCGCCGCGCCTGGGAGGAGGAGGGTCTGTCGCCGCTGGCGGCGCGCTCCTACCCCGCCAGGCGTGCCGTCGCCGAGGAGGACTGCGCGCTGCGCACGCCGCTGCAACGCGACCGCGACCGCATCGTGCACTGCAAGGCGTTTCGGCGCCTGAAGCACAAGACGCAGGTCTTCGTCTCGCCGGAGGGCGACCACTACCGCACGCGCATGACCCACACCCTCGAGGTGACGCAGATCGCGCGCACCGTCGCGCGGGCGCTCGCGCTCAACGAGGATCTCGTGGAGGCGATCGGGCTCGGCCACGACCTCGGCCACCCGCCGTTCGGGCACATCGGCGAGGCGATCCTCGACACCTGTCTGGCCGAGCGCTTCGGCGGCGGCTTTCGCCATTACGAGCACTCGCTGCGCGTCGTCGACGTGCTCGAGCCCACGCCGAAGCGCACAGAGGTCGCGCGCGCGGCCGGTTTGAACCTCTGCGCGAGCGTGAGGGACGGGATCGCCTGTCATTCCGGGCGCGCACCGCTCCCGGCGACGCTCGAGGGCCGGATCGTGCGGATCGTCGATCGCGTCGCCTACATCAACCACGACATCGACGACGCGCTGCGCGCCGGCGTGCTCGCCGAGGGCGAGCTGCCCGCGGACGCCATCGCCGTGCTCGGGGACACCGGCGCCGCTCGGATCGACGCGCTCGTGCACGACCTCGTCGAGACCTCGGAGGCGGCGGGCGACATCGTCCAGGGCGAAGCGGTCGGCGCCGCGATGGCGGCGCTGCGCGAGTTCATGTTCGAGCGCGTGTACCTCGGCGACGCCGCGCGCCGCGAGCACTCGCGCATCGAGCGCGTGCTGCGCACGCTCTTCGCGCACTACGCGGCCGATCCGGCCAACGTGCCCGACGGGGGCGGCGCGCCCGGGGCCGATCACGCGCAGCGCGTGACGGACTACCTCGCGGGGATGACCGATCGCTACGCCGTGCGGGCGTTCGAGGCGTTCAGCGTGCCGACGTCCTTCGCGCTCTAGCGGGCCGGCGCAGATGGCCCTCTACACGAACGACTCCAAGGAGCGGGTGCGCGACGCGGTCGACATGGTCGACCTCGTCGCCTCGCGCGTGGAGCTCAAGCGGGCCGGTGCCAACCGCCTGACGGGCCTATGCCCGTTTCACGACGAGCGCAGCCCGTCGTTCGGCATCAACCCCGTCGAGAAGGTCTACCACTGCTTCGGCTGTCAGGCCTCGGGCGACGCGTTCACGTTCGTCATGGAGACCGAGGGAGTGGACTTCAAGGGTGCGCTGGAGCACCTCGCCGATCGCTACAAGGTGACGCTCGAGCTCGAGGACGAGGACCCGCAGGCGGCCGAGCGGCGCAAGCGGCGCGAGCGGCTGCTCGAGCTGCTCGAGCGCACGGCGACGTACTACGTGCGCCAGCTGTGGGAGTCCAAGGAGGCGTCCAAGGCACGCGCGTATCTGGCCGGCCGCGGGCTGCAGGAGGCCGTGCTGCGCGAGTTTCGCGTCGGCTACGCGCCCAGCGCCTGGGACACCGTGCTCGGCGCATCGCGCCGCGCGGGCTTCGGCAACCGCGAGCTCTACGACGCCGGCCTC
The DNA here is from genome assembly GCA_035942495.1 of Solirubrobacteraceae bacterium. Lineage (GTDB taxonomy): Bacteria > Actinomycetota > Thermoleophilia > Solirubrobacterales > Solirubrobacteraceae > CADCVQ01. The sequence goes on along the minus strand of DASZDB010000268.1, from coordinate 2,430 downwards.
GCGCAGAAGTCGCAGTCCAGCGGGCGGATCTACGACCGCTTCCGCTCGCAGATCATCTTCCCGCTCGCCGATCCGCGCGGCCGCGTGCGCGGGTTCGCCGGGCGCACGCTCGGCGGGGAGGGCGACCGCCGCCCGAAGTACGTCAACAGCCCCGAGGGCGAGCTCTTTCACAAGGGAAAGACGCTGTTCGCCGCAGATCTCGCGCGCGCGGCGGCCGCCAAGGCCCAGAGCGTCGTCGCGGCGGAGGGCTACACCGACGTCATCGCGATGCATCAGGCCGGCGTGCGCAACGCGGTCGGCATCATGGGCACCGCGCTGACCGAAGACCAGATCGGCGAGCTCGCGCGGCTCGCGCCCGAGGTGAAGCTCGCGCTGGATGCCGACAGCGCCGGCAAGGAGGCGATGCTGCGCGCGGCGCGGATCGCGGCCGGGCGCAAGCCGCCGCTGCGCCTGCGCGTCGTGGGCCTGCCGCCGGGTGACGACCCGGCGGACCTCGTGCAGCGCGAGGGCGGGGAGGCGATCGCTCGACTCGTCGACGAGGCGGTGCCGTTCGCGCGCTTTCGGGTCATGCGGCGCCTCGAGGCCGGCGACCTCGGCTCGGCCGAGGGTCGCGATCGCGTGCTGGACGATCTGCGCACCGACTTCTCGCTGCTCGAGCCCAGCGCCGAGCGCGAGGAGCTCGCGCGAGTCGCGGCATCGCGTCTGGACCTCTCCCCGGAGCTGCTGGAGTCGCTGCTCTCGCGCGCGCCCGTGCGCGCAGGACCCTCGCACGTGCGACAGCCGGGTCCCGCGCCTCCATCGCCGAGCGCCCCGGCGCTCGGCCGGCGAGATCCGACGGAGCGGTCATTTCTCGCGCTGTGCATCGCGCTGCCCGACCTCGGCGGGCCCGCGCTCGCCGAGCTCGATCCGGACGCCGACCTCACCTCGGACGTGGCGCGCCGAGCGGTGGCGCATCTGCGGGCGCACCTGCGCGCGCCCGCCGACGGGCTCGACGAGGTCTACGACGGCGAGCTCGTCGCGCTCATCCGCGAGCTTGCCGTGCGCGCGACGGCGATGACCTCCGCCTCAGGCCGAGACTTCGAGATAGAGCGTCTGCAGCTCGCGCTCGGCCGCGTCGGTCGCGAGATTGCGGCTGCCCGTGCCGAGGGCGCCGCGATCCACGCACTTGCACAGCGTCGCAGCGAGCTGCGCGCGCGCCTGGATCACCTCATGGAGCAGGTTTGAGTCGATGAGGCACCCGGGCTGCCCCCGCCGGATGCGGCCGGAAGCGCGCTACCCTTCGACCGCGCGATCGGGGGTAGCTCAATCGGCAGAGCATTCGGCTGTTAACCGAAGGGTTGTGGGTTCGAGTCCCACCCCCCGAGCTGACGGAACGCCCGCAACCGCGGGCGTTCCGCGTTGTCGGGGCATCGCTTCGGCCCCGTTGGCCCGGCCGCCCCGGGGCCTCTAGCCCCTGTGCGGCCTGAGCCGTCCGGGTCCTCGGATACGTCGCGGCGCCCGTCGCGCCCACGGCAGAAACGTCCTCCGGGGGTGTAGATACCTCGCTGGCGCCCGGTTAGCATCAGCCGGACTCCGAGCGCAGAGGAGGACCTCATGCACGCAGTGCTGGTCAGGGTGAACATCAGCGACACCGAGGCGGCGACGCGCTTTTCTCCGTGACCGGATCGTCCCTGGCGTTTCGCAAGCGCCAGGCTTCGTCACCGGGCACTGGACGCAGTGGGATGACGGCAGCAAAGGCGCTGCCATGATGATCTTCGAGTCCGAGGACGCCGCGCTTCAGGCCAAGGAGCGGATTCAGCCACCGCCAGACGGCTCGGCCGCGATCGAGAGCGTCCAGGTCGCCGAAGTCGTAGCGAACGCCTAGCAGCGCTCCTCAGGCCGTCGGCTCGGCGCGTCGGGGCGGCACGATACGGTCTCGCGTCATGGTCGGGCAGTGCATGCGTCGCCGGACGTCACGCATCCTCAGGACGCTGCTGCTCGGCGGGCTGATCGTCGTGGCGGGCGGCGGCTGCGTCGCGAACGCGTCGATCAGCGTCGCGGACGTCACGGTCAGCGAGACGAGCGCCGGCGGCGTCGCGTCGTTCAAGGTGACGCGGACCGCTGGATTGCTCGCCGGCAGCGCGTCGGTCGGCTTCTCGACAGCCGACCGCACGGCACGCGCGCCGGACGACTACACCGCGTCGTCGGGCTCGCTGTTCTTCGGCTCGGCGCTGCTCGGCGCCGAGCAGATCCAGTACCTGGAGATCGCGCTTAGGCCGGACGCGGTCGACGAGCCCGCCGAGACGTTCCGGCTGCTCCTGTCGGGCTCGGAGGTCCTCGACGGCGAGGCAGTCGCCACGATCCTCGACGACGACGAGCCGCCGCCGCCCCCACCGCCCCCGCCGCCGCCCCCGCCGCCGCCATCAGCCGCCGCCGGCGACGCACCCGCGC
>DASZDB010000267.1:0-2452 GCA_035942495.1 Solirubrobacteraceae bacterium | reverse complement strand
GGACATCACTGCGCCCAGCCGCTCATGCAGCGCTTCGGCGTGGCGGCGACGACCCGCGCGTCGTTCGCCGTGCACAACACGCGCGCCGACGTCGACGCGCTCGTCGACGGACTCAACGACGTACGCAAGATCTTCGGATGACGGCCACGACCCCGAAAGCGCGCTGAGCATGGACTCCATCTATCGCGAAGAGATCCTCGAGCACTACAAGCGCCCGCACAACTGGGGCCACCTCGACCCGTTCGACCTGACGTTCAAGGACTCCAACCCGCTCTGCGGCGACGAGCTCACCGTCGAGATCAGGACCACCGACGACGGCAAGATCGAGGACCGGCGCTTCTCCGGCCACGGCTGCGCGATCAGCCAGGCGTCGGCGTCGATGACCTCCGACGAGATCAAGGGCATGACGATCGACGAGCTCATCAAGCGCGATCGCCAGTACGGCCTGGACCTGCTCGGCATCCAGATCTCCGCGACGCGGATGAAGTGCGCGCTGCTGACGCTGAAGGTGCTCAAGGGCGCCGCGCTCGGCCAGCCGGTGGACTGGGAGCCCGAGACGCCGCCGAGCGAGGCGGAGGGCGGCATCGAGCGCCATCCGACGGGCGCCGACAAGCTCTAGAGCGACTCGAGGAACGCGAGCAGCTCGCGCCGCTCGCGGGCCGGCAGCGCACGGAAGCGCTCGCGCGCGCCGTGGGCCTCGCCGCCGTGCCAGAGAATCGCCTCGGCGAGGTTGCGCGCGCGGCCGTCGTGCAGGAAGCGCGTGTGGCGGTTGACCGTGCGCACGAGGCCGATGCCCCACAACGGCGCCGTGCGCCACTCCGAGCCGCCGGCCAGGCCGTCGGGGCGGCCGTCGGCCAGGCCGCTGCCCATGTCGTGCAGCAGCAGGTCGCTGTAGGGGCGGATCGTCTGGCGGCGCAGCCCGGCGATGTCGCTCGCGCCGGTCGCCCGCCTGCGCACGTCGCGCACGCGCGCGGGGCGCCGTGATGCCGCGTCACCCTCGGTCAGCGCGGTCGTCGGCGAGCGTTCGTCCGGCACGCGGTTGGGCCGCCCCGAGATCCCGTCGCCGTCGCGGTCGGCCGGGTCGGCCCCGCGCAGGATCGTCGCTTCGGGCACGGCCTCGAGCAGACCGACCCCGAACACCGCCGGGGCGACGCGCGGGCTGATCTGCACGTCGTCGGGCAGCGGGCCGAACGCGCGATCGACGATCTCGTAGCGCGGCGCCAGCAGCTCAAACGGGGTGCCGTCGGCGTAGGGTCACTGCGGGTGCTCCCACGAGGCCCGCTGGGTCCTACCGCCGATCGCCCGAGGCGGCTACACTCCACAGGAGCAAATCCGAGCGCGCAGGACGGGATTGGCGCGCTCGTTGTTTCCCATGAGCGAGACCCTCGACATCTGCCTTCTCTCCGAGCTGCCGCCCGGCACCTCGCGCACGGTCGAATGGGAGGATCTCGAGATCGGAATCTTCAACTGCAACGGCGAGGTGCTCGCGATCGAGGATCGCTGTTCGCACGACGACGGAAACCTCGCCGACGGCGAGTTCGATCCCGACCGCTGCACGGTCGAGTGCCCGCGCCACGGATCGCTGTTTGACCTGCACACCGGCAAGCCGGTGACCTTGCCCGCCTACGTTCCCATCGAGACGTTCCCAGTCCGCGTCGAGGACGACATGATCAAGCTGGAGGTTGAGTAACCAACATGGCCACTCCCGAGACCATCGCCGAGCAGGCGAGCCTGCAGGGGATCAACTCCGACTACACGGAGAAGTACGGCTTCCACGACGCCGAGAACTACCTCTACAAGGCTCCGAAGGGTCTCTCCGAGGAGCTCGTGCGCAAGATCTCCGAGTTCAAGTCCGAGCCGCAGTGGATGCTCGACTTCCGCCTCAAGGCGCTGGAGTACTTCCTCGCGCGCCCGATGCCGACGTGGGGGTCGCCGCACCTCGCCGAGGTCAACTTCGACGACATCCACTACTTCGTGCGCGCCTCCGAGAAGGCCGAGCGCTCCTGGGACGACGTCCCCGAGGACGTCAAGAAGACGTTCGACCGCCTGGGCATCCCGGAGGCCGAGCGCAAGTTCCTCGCCGGCGTCGGCGCGCAGTACGAGTCCGAGGTCGTCTACCACCAGATCAACGAGAAGCTCGAGGCGCAGGGCGTCATCTTCATGGACATGGACACGGGCCTGCGCGAGCACGAGGACCTCGTCCGCGAGTACTTCGCCACGATCATCCCGCCCAACGACAACAAGCTCGCGGCGCTCAACAGCGCGGTGTGGTCGGGCGGCTCGTTCGTCTACGTCCCGCCGGGCGTGCACATCGAGATGCCGCTGCAGGCCTACTTCCGCATCAACACCGAGAACATGGGCCAGTTCGAGCGCACGCTGATCATCGCCGACGAGGGCTCCTACGTGCACTACGTCGAGGGCTGCACCGCGCCGACGTACTCGTCGGACTCGC
>DASZDB010000266.1:0-4482 GCA_035942495.1 Solirubrobacteraceae bacterium | reverse complement strand
TCGATGCTCCCAGCGATCCCGGCGTCGGCGTGTCCGGATCGAGCTACGGCGGCGCGATCCAGCTGGCGACCGCCGCAATCGACAGCCGCCTCGACGCGATCGTTCCCGACGTGACGTGGCACAACCTCGGCACGGGCCTCTTTCCCGAGGGCGCGATGAAGACGTTCTTCGCCGTCAGCATCTGCCGCAGCGGCCCCGCCGCAAACGGCATCCCCGGCAACCTGTTCGGACCGGCGGCGGCGCTGCTGGACCGCGCCGCGGCGCCGATCAAGACCGCCTGCCTCGAGAGCCTCGGCGGAACGGTGAACCCGGCGAGCCGGCAGTTCTTCATCGATCGTACGCCGCCGGGCCTGCGCGAGCGCGTCAACACGCCGACGCTCATCACCCAGGGCACCGTCGACACGTTCTTCGGGATCAGCAGGCCGTCGCCAACTACCGCGTCCTGCGCTCGAGGGGCGTGCCGGTGAAGATGGTCTGGCACTGCGGCGGGCACGGCCGGTGCACGACGTCGACGGGCGAGGACGGCCCCCTCAAGCGCGCCGGCCTGACCTGGCTGAACCGGTTGCGAACGAGCGATACCGCGTGCAGATCACGCCGGGCACCGGCGTCTTCGGCCCGCAGCACTCCGTCGGCGGCGTGGTGCTGCGCAAGGTCGATGGCTGGCTGCCGCTCGTCAACGCCGGAGGCGCCGGCGGACGCACGGCGCGGGCGCTCGCGCTGAGGGCAGCTCGCGTCGCGCCGGCACCCGGGCGCGGGTGACGGTCACCACGCGCCTGCGCACGCGGCCGTGCGCGGGCACCGTGGCCTTCACGGTGACGGCGAAGGGCCGCCGGACGCGTTCGACGGTGCGCGTGCCCGCGTCGTGCAACGTCAGGAAGGTCGTCTCGGTGCGCGTTCCCCGCGGCACGCGCATCCGCGTGGGCGCGCGGTTCAACGGCAACAACGAGCTGCGCGCACGGTCCGCGAAGACCGTGTCGCACCGCGTGCGGTAGCACCGCCCCCGGGCGCTACCGGCTGATCCGCCTGATCGCCGCGGCAATCACCTTCGCGGCGATCGCGGTGCCCGATACGTTGAGGTGAATCCCGTCGGCGGTCCGAACGCGGATGTAGCGGCCGCGGTAGCGGATGACCTCGGCGAAGCCGTCGGGGGTGAACAGGGAGTCCATCCGCAGCACGCTGACGCCCTTCATGCCCGAGGCGGCGCGCACGATCGCGCCGTTGACCGCGCTGATCGTGGCGGCGAGCGGGCCGCCGCGCGGCAGCGGCAGCGTCAGCCACAGGACCCGTCCCGCGCCCTTGCGCCGGTACGCCGCCATCATCGCGCGCACCCGCCGGACGTACTCGGCCAGCCATGCGTCGTCGCAGCACGCGACCTCCGCGCCCGCCGGCGTGGTCATGCCGAAGCCCTCGTTGACGCCGAGCGACATCACGGTGAAGCGCGGCTTGTAGCGCTTGACCTGCGCCTCGGCGATCGCCTGCCAGTCTGACTTGCTCACGCCGGTGCCGACGCGGATGTCGCTGCGCACGGTGCCCGCGTCGCCGAGCTCGTCGGCGAGGAAGTTGTCGACGCCCTGCATCGTCGAGTCGCCGGTCGCGAGCACGACCGGCGGCGGCTTGACGGCGGCGCCGCCGCCGACGGTGACGATCCGCCGCACGCGGTGCTTGTCGACGCGCAGCTCCAGGCGCCAGCGCCCGTCCATCCTCGCGCGGAAGCGGCGCGTCCGGATCGTGACCGCCTTCTTGAAGCCGACGACCGAGCAGACCTTCTCGCCGCGCGGCGGCGAGATGCACAGGCGCGGCTTGAAGTCGCCGATCCCCCAGCGGTCGACCACCCGCACGCGCGCGACATCGCCCTGCGCCAGCCGGCGCGGCACGCGCAGCTCGAAGCGGGTCGCGCACGAGCCCGTGCGCACGGCGTAGGCCCCGGCGACGAGCGTGCCGTCGGGCAGCATCGCGCGGGCCGCGAAGCTGCGCGAGGCGCGTGCGCAGTCCCACGTCGTCGCCTCGAGCAGCTCGGTGCCCTGGTCGGGCGGCCCGGCCAGCGCGCCGAGCGGGCGCAGCGTGTCGTCGACACACTCGAAGAACTCGACGATCGTGCCCTGCGCGCCGAAGAAGATGAGGTTGATGACGCCGGCCTGCGTCGCGTCGGCGGCGAGGAAGTTCGTGACCGGGCCGACGTCGCAGCCTGTGGTCGGCAGTGGCGGCAGGGCCGGCGCCTGAGCACGCGCGGGCGTGGCGAGCAGCGCGGCGAGGAGCGCCGCGAGCGCGAAGCACCGCCACCGCGACACACCAGTCACGCGGGCGATGGTAGCTGCGCGCGGCGGCTGATCCGCCGGGTGCCCCGCGGCCTGGCGCGCCCGCGCGATCGCGCTCAGCCGGTTCGCCGTCTCAGTGGACGGCTGCGCTCGCCGCGCCGGCGCCGCTGAGCTCGAACACGCAGAAGTCGCGGCCGATCACCGGCGCAGACACGTTGTAGACCGGAACCTGCCCGATGGCGCCGGCGAAGCTGCCCGCGTGCGCGTGGCCGTGCAGCACGATGTGCGGTCGGTGCTCGGCGATCGGCGCCGCCAGCCGCTCGCTGCCGAGCATCATCCAGATCTCCCGCGGCTCGCCCTCGAGGGTCGCGCCGATCGGCGCGTAGTGCAATAGGACGATGCGCAGCGCGCAAAGCGCGATCTCGCGCAGCGAACGGTCGAGCGCCTCGACGTCCCTCGACGTGTCGTCGTAGACGGCGCGCAGCCGCGGCTCCCCGAAGTCCGGGATCCGGAAGCCGTCGAAGCCCCCGACGAAGCCCTTCAGCCCGACGATCCCGACCTCGATGCCCGCGATCTCGATGATCGCGTGATCGCGCTCGAGCACGACGATCCCGGCTTGGCGCAACACCTCGACGACCTCATCGCCACGGTTGACATGCCAGTCGTGGTTGCCCAGGACGGTGAACACGGGGGTGTCGAGCGGCCGGCATGCGTCGGCGAGGATCAGCGCCTGCTCAGGCTCGCCATGCGTGGTGAGGTCGCCGGCCAGCAGGATCAGGTCGACGTCGGGGGCGACGGCCGCGAACGCGGCGGCGATCTCGGCGCGGTGGGACTCACGGCAGTGCACGTCGCCGACGGCGGCGATCCGGACGGGCCGCGACGGCGGCTGCTCGAGCGTCATTACGACCCGTGCATTCCCCGCGGGGCGCGGCGGGTAACAGCGTGGCGGATGATGGTCGACGACGAAGAGCGCTTCGGACCGATCCTCGCGACGCTGCGCCGCACGGTCGCCCTCCTGCGCGACGCCGGGATCCCGTTCATCGTCGGCGGCAGCCTCGCCGCCTGGGCGCGCGGCGGCCCCGAGGTGACCAACGACCTCGACATCATGCTGCGCCCATCCGACGCCGAGCGGGCGCTCGAGGTGCTCGTCGAGGCCGGCATGAGGCCCGAGCGCCCGCCCGAGGAGTGGCTGCTGAAGGCCTGGGATGGCGACGTGCTCGTCGACCTCATCTTCGAGACCGTCGAGGGCGAGGTGACCGATGACGTCATCGCCGGCGGCGAGGAGCTGACCGTGACGTCGATGGCGATGAACGTCATGGGCCTCGAGGACATGTTCGCCCTGCGGCTGCAGACCCTCAACGAGCATCACCTCGAGTACGCGGGCCTGCTGAAGATGGCGCGGGCGCTGCGCGAGCAGGTCGACTGGGACGCCGTGCGCGAGCGCGTGCGCCATACGCCGTACGGCATGGCGTTCTTCACGATCCTGGAGGGGCTGGAGGTCCTGCCGCCCGCCGAGGGCGCGGGCTCGCACGGCAACGGCGGCCGCGTGGCGGTGCGGCCGGTGCAGCGGCCGCAGTCGGGCGCAACGCTCGGCACCGACGACGTCGCCGAGCACTGAACGCGCCGCTTGTCGCCGCGGCACGCACGCTCGCCGGAGCGGCTGCGATGGTCGCCGGAGGAGTAGGGTCGTCGCATGGACGACGACGCGATTCGCGAGTTGGTGATCCGCCTTTCCCGTTCCGATGGGCGCGGCGGCCACACGATCGAGCGCGCCACGCTGCGCGCGGAAGGCACCCACCTGACGGAGATCGTCAAGTGGATCGAGGCTCACGGTGGCGTCCCCGAGGCGCCCGCCGCCGCACCGCGCGGGTCGGGTGGCCTGCACGGCGGGCTGCGCGGCAGCAGCGCGACCACGGTGCCCGCCGTAGCGCGGTACGTGCTGCCCGCCGGCACGCTGAACTAGCTCGACGACAGCGCCAGGCTCGAACAGATGTGCACCCCTGCGTGCGAGATCCGGCGCCCGGGTAGCGGGACACCGTGAGCATCGGCGGCATCGTCTATCTGGTCCTCGGCCTGCTCGTGGCGGCGTCGCAGAACGACTTCGACCACCTGAGCACCCTCGGCCGGCTGCTGTCGGCGATCATCGCGGTCATCATATGGCCGCTGCTGCTGTTCTGAATCGACGTTCGCATCAGCTGAGGCCATAGTGGGTCTGGCTCGACCAAGG
>DASZDB010000265.1:0-3058 GCA_035942495.1 Solirubrobacteraceae bacterium | reverse complement strand
ATTCCGCGCCCGTCGCCCCGCCGCCGCAGCCGCCGTCGGACCGCTCATGAACGTCGAGGACGCCGACCAACCGCTCGTCGGCTTTCGCCGCTGGGCCGCGCGCCGCAGCGGGCTGTACTCGGGCATCTTCGTCGCGGGTCGGTTCGTGCCGACGCCGGCGCGGACGCTGGTCGCGCCGCGTGTCAAGCCGATCCCGTGGCCCACGGATGACCCGCACGTCGCGAAGTGCTGGCTGCTGCGCGGGCACGAGGCGCCGTTCGCAGCCTGCCACTGCGGCCTGTCGGCGTACTACGAGCTGGAGGACGAGCCCGACCTGCCGGCGCGCGACGCGGTCTGGGGAGCGATCGTCGCGTGGGGCCGGATCGTCGAATGCGAGACGGGCTTTCGCGCGCAGTACGCGCGACCGGTCGGGCTGCTGGACGTCTACAACCCGCTGGACTTCGCGCGGCCGCTCAAGCGCGCCCGCGACGCGGCCGAGGCCTACGGGATCCCGCTGCTGCCGCGCGCCGAGCTCGTCGCCTACGCCGCCTGGCACGGCGAGCTGCACGAGGCGACCTGAGCCTGCTGAGCCGCCGCGCTACTCGAAGTCGCCGGCCTCCTGGCGCAGCGTGCGCAGCAGCTCCGTCACGCGCTCCTGCTCGGCCTCGTCGAGCGCCGCGAGGCCGAAGCTGTCGGCGTTGAGCAGGTCGGTCGCACGCAGGGCGACGTCGCGACCGGCCTCCGTGATCTCGGCGAGCGTCGTCCGGCGATCGGATTCGTGGGCGATACGCCGCACGAGACCGTCCGCCTCGAGCTTGTCGACGATGTTCGTGACGCTCGTGCGGTGCACCTGGAGGCGCTCGCCGATCTTGCCCAGCGGCAGCGTGCCCTCGCGGGTGAAGGACAGCAGCATGAGCGCCTCGTAGCGCGGGAAGGTCAGGCCGAGCGGGCCGAGCAGCTCGTTGAGGCGGGCGAGCAGGATCTGCTGGGCGCGCATGATCGACGTGATCGCGGCCATCGGCCGGGCGGGCTCGCCGCCCCAGCGCTCGGTCCAGTGCCGGCGGGCCTCGGCGATCGGGTCGATTGTCAGCGGCTTGGTGGTCACGATGCGCCTCGCAGACTAGTGCGCGGCGCCGACGCGGTGGTCGTGGCTCAGCGGGCGGCGGCGGCGATCTCGCCGCAGGCGACGCGCGCACCGCTGTCGCCGGTGTCGAGCGTGGCCTGATCCGGACCCTCTGGCGCGTAGCGCGGCGGAATGTTGGCGAAGTTGTCGGGACCGGCGTGCACCATCACCGCGCTGCCGTCGGCGTCGCGCAGGTCGCCGAGCCTGAAGCGGTCGGTGGTCAGGCGCAGCGTCGCCGTGCCGTTGCCCTTGACGAGCAACGAGGACATGTCGCCGCTGTGGGAGCTGTGGACCTGATCAGCGGCTTTGAGGTGTCCCCCCGCCGACGTGAAGTCAGGCGGTCTGCAGGTGCCGACAGCATGGATGTGGAAGCCGTGGAACCCGGGCTGCAGACGGCTGACGCTCACGCGGACGTCGACCGGCGCCCTCGCCGACGCCGCCGTCAACGTCGCCTTGCCGATCGTGTCGCCGTTGACGTTCTTCAGCGTCACGCGGACGCTCCTGGGCTCGGCCCGCTGGGCGAAGACGATCGTCGAGAGGCCGGCGAGGGCGACGGCGGTGCAGAGGGCGGCGAGCAGAAGGCGAAAGCGCATGGTGCCGCGACTACCCGTGAGACCGCGCAGCAAATCGCAGGCGAGGCGGGGGTTACTCGCGCGCGGCTTCGCCGAGCAGCGCGCGGGCGATGACGAGGCGCTGGATCTCCGAGGTGCCCTCGTAGATCTCGGTCACCTTCGCGTCGCGGTAGTAGCGCTCGGCGGGCAGCTCGCGTGTATAGCCGTAGCCGCCCAGGACCTGGATCGCCTCGCCGGTCACCCGTCGTGCGACGGCCGAGGCGAACAGCTTGGCCTGCGCGCCCTCGACGGTGTGCGGGCGATCGGCGTCCTTCAGGCGCGCGGCGCGCCACGTCAGGGCGCGCGCGGCCTCGATCTCGGTCTGCATGTCGGCGAGCTTCTGCTGGATCGCCTGGTGCGCGCCGATCGGCTTGCCGAACGTGCGCCGCTCCTTGGCGTGCTTGACCGCGAGGTCGAGCGCGGCCTGGGCGATCCCGGTCGCCTGCGCGGCGATGCCGATCCGGCCGCCGTCGAGCGTTGCGAGCGCGATCCGCAGGCCGGCGCCGGGCAGGCCGAGCCGCTCGGCCGGCGTCTGGTCGAACTGCACGTCGGCGGTGCTCGAGGAGTTCAGGCCGAGCTTGTCGGTCTCGCGCACGGGCTTGAAGCCGTGCGCGCCGCGGCGCACGATGAACGCGCTCGGGCGGTCGGGATCCTTGGCGAAGACGATGAACGAGTGCGCGACGGAGCCGTTGGTGACCCACTGTTTGGTGCCGGTGAGGTTGCCGTTGTCCGAACGCGTCGCCAGCGCCGAGGGATCGGACCCGGCGTTTGACTCCGTCAGCGCGAACGCCGCGATCTCGTGGCCCTGCGCGAGCGGCGGGACGAGGCGCTCGATCTGCTGGCGCGTCCCGCGGGCGATGATCGGCAGCGTGCCTGCTCCGGTGTGGACGGCGAGCGTGACGCCGAGCCCGGCGTCGCCGCGCGAGAGCTCCTCGAGGACGAGCACGTAGGTGAGGTAGTCGGCGCCGGCGCCGCCGAGGTTCTGCGGGATGCAGACGCCCATCAGGCCGAGCTCGCCGAGCTGCTGGACGACCTCCTTGGGGAAGCGGTGCTCGCGGTCCCACTGCATCGCCTGCGGCGCCACGACATCGTCCGCGAACCGCGCGGCGAGCGCGCGAATGTCCTTCTGGTCGTCGGTCAGCCCGTGGGTGTTCATCGCCGCTGGAAAATCCCGCAAAACGCGCGTCGTCCGCCGCAAAACCTATGTCATCGGGCGCGCGATCAGCGGCGCGGTGGGCGGCGCTGCGCCGGACTAGGGCTGCGTGCGGCGCGCCGGCGCTCCCCGCCGCCGAGGCGGCGCCACCACGCCGGGCGGCGAGCGCCGCGCGACGGCGTGACCGGCGCC
>DASZDB010000264.1:0-5928 GCA_035942495.1 Solirubrobacteraceae bacterium | reverse complement strand
GGCTACGGGATCGCCGAGGTCGCAGAGGAGTTCCTGCTCCAGTACTACGGTGACGCGATGTCGGTCCCGCCGCAGGTGCTCGTGCAGCGCGACGTCGTCGAGTGCGAGGTCCTCGGCGAGGTCCTGAGCGAGCTGCGCGGCTCGCGCGTGGAGGTGCGCGTCCCCGAGCGCGGCGACAAGCGGCGGATCCTCGAGCTCGCCGAGCGCAACGCCGCGCTCGCGCTCGACCAGGAGCGCCTGAAGGACGAGCGCCGCCGCCAACAGCGCGTCGAGGCGCTCGACGGCCTGCAGGAGGCGCTCGGCCTCGACGCGCTGCCGCTGCGCATCGAGTGCTTTGACATCTCCAACCTCATGGGCACGAACACGACAGCGTCGATGGTCGTCTTCGAGGGCGGCGCGCCGAAGAAGAGCGACTATCGGCGCTTCAACGTGCGCTCGACGACCGAGGGCGTGCCCGACGACTTCGCGGCGATGGAGGAGGTGCTGGGGCGCAGGCTGGCGCGCTGGGAGGCCGAGCAGGACCTCAGCCCGAACGATCCCAAGCGCAACGAGTCCTTCGCGACGCTGCCGTCGCTCATCGTCATCGACGGCGGCCAAGGGCAGCTGTCGGCGGGGTTGCGCGCGCTGGAGGGCTTCCGCGAGCGCGGCGTCGCGGTGATCTCGCTCGCCAAGCAGCTCGAAGAGGTGTACATGCCCGGTCGCGCCGCGCCGCTGCGCCTGCCGCACGAGACGCCCGCCCTGCAGCTGCTGCAGCGCGTGCGCGACGAGGCGCACCGGTTCGCGATCACCCACCACCGCACGCGCCGCGATCGCCAGATGACCGAGTCGGTGCTCGACGGGCTGCCGGGCGTCGGGCCGAAGCGCAAGCGTGCGCTGCTGGCGCACTTCGGCTCGCCGGAGGCGATGCTCGGCGCCTCGCGCGACGAGCTCGAGGCGGTGCCCGGGCTGCCCTCGAAGACCGCGCGCGACCTGTACGCGTACCTCAACCGCACGTCGGGATGACGACCCGTCCGCCGAGATGACCGCCGACCCCGGCACAATGCGCGATGTGATCGTCTCCGACGAGGCGCCCGCCGCGACGACGAGCCTCGAGGACCTTGTCGTCATCACGGGGTTCTCCGGCGCCGGCAAGTCCACGGCGATGAACGTCTTCGAGGACGACGGCTACTTCTGCGTCGACAACCTGCCGCCCGAGATGATCCGCGGGCTCGTCGACCTCTTCGTGCACGAGGGCGCGAACGTGCGCCGCGCCGCGGTCGTGTCCGACGTGCGGGCGCGTGACCTGTTCGACACGCTCGGCGGCGTGCTCGACGACCTCGATGCGCGCGGGATCACGCACCGCGTCCTGTTTCTCGACGCCGACGAGCAGACGCTGCTCGGCCGCTACAAGGAGACGCGCCGGCGCCACCCGCTCAGCCCGACGGGATCGGTCGCGCACGGGATCGCCGCCGAACGCGATGCGCTCGAGGTCATCAAGGCGCGTGCGGACTTCGTGCTCGACACGAGCGGGATCGGCGCCGCGACGCTGCGGCGCCGGATCGCCGACGAGTTCCTGCCGCGCCAGGTGCGCTCGAAGCTCGCCGTCACCGTGTCGTCGTTCGGCCACAAGCACGGCCTGCCGCGCGACGCCGACATCGTGTTCGACATGCGCTTTCTGCCCAATCCGCACTGGGAGGCCGATCTGCGGCCGCTGACGGGCTTTGACCCGCGCATCGTCGAGTACATGTCGCGAGGCGGCAAGCTCGACGCGTTCTACGAGCGCCTCGAGCCGCTGCTGGACTTCCTCATCCCGGAGTACATCGCCGAGGGCAAGGCGCACCTGGCGGTTGCGGTCGGCTGCACCGGCGGGCGCCATCGCTCCGTCGCGATCGTCGAGGCGATCGCCGAGCGGCTGCGTCTCCGAGACGACGTCGAGGTCGACGTCGTGCATCGCGACGTGGGGCATTCGGCGCGATGACCGCATCCGCCGCGCCGATGCCGCGATGATCGTCCACGTCGCCTTCGAGGTGTCCGACCTCGCGCGCTCGGCGCAGTTCTATGACGCGATCTTCTACGCGCTGGGCGCGCGGCGCACGTTCGAGAGCGAGCGCTCCGTCGCCTACGGGCACGACCACGAGCAGTTCTGGATCGTCGACCGCGGCCGCGAGCCGGCGCCGGGGTATGGCCACGTCGCGCTCGCCGCGGCCGGCCGCGCCGCGGTCAGCGCCGCGTACGAGGCCGGCCTCGCCCACGGCGGAAGCGACGACGGCAAGCCCGGGATGCGGCCGCAGTACGGGCCGCTGTACTACGCCGCCTACCTCCTCGATCCCGACGGCCTGCGGCTCGAGCTCGTCACCGGCGCGCACTGAGCGCCGCGCGGTCCGCCGGCTCGCCCGGCCGCACGTGGCCGACGGTCAGACCGTATCGCTGCGCCAGCCGCTCGGCGATCAGCGAGCGGTGGCAGGCTTCCGGATCGGCCTCGACGCACAGCAGCGCCGTCGTCGTGTCGGTCGGCAGCTCGCCGACGAGCGCGTCGAGGTCGGCGCGGTCGAGGATCTCGTGCACGTAGCCCGCGGCGTACGCCGGATCGAGCACCTGCCGAGAGCGCTTGCCGACGCGGTTGCGGTCGTCGGCGGCGTACTGCAGCTGTCGCAGCTCGGTCGTGGGCGCGAGATCGCGGTGGTGGCGATAGGCGATCCCCGCCTCGGCCAGCGCCTCCTGCAGGCGTCGCGCGTTCGCCCACGCGTAGTGCGTGCCGCGCACGCCGCGGCGCTGGCGGACGTCGATCAGTCGGCCGACGTCGTGGCGGCGCAACGCGGCCAGGAACGACGGCAGGTCGAACTCGTAGACGCCGATCGTGACGACGCGCGGTGCCGGCGGGTCGCTCAGATGCGCCGTGTGGGTTCGGTCGGAGGCGTCCCGCCGGGACCGGGGCCGGGGCCGCCGAGGCCGCCGGGACCAGGGCCGACCGGGCCGCGGTCGACCGGATCGCCCGCGACGGGGTCGCCGGGGCCGGTGCGCCCGAAGCGGCCGCCGGGGCCGCCGCCGTGCGAGTCGCCCGGGTTGATCGCGACCGAGATGCGCGCCACGGTGAGCAGCGCGCCCGCCGTCATGAGAATCGCAGCGGCCAGCGCCAGCCAGAGCCCGGTCGACGGATCGCCGTCGATGTCCGGAGTCAGCGGCGGCGGGTTGATGAGCAGGTAGAGCACGATGACGAGCGCGGCCAGCGCCGGGCCGATGAGCCAGCTCGCGGGACGCGGCGGGCCGAAGCCCAGACGGCTGGCGACGGCGACGAGCGCGACGACTGCGAGCAGCGCCAGCACGAGGTCCCAGACCTCGAAGATCTCCCAGGCGTCGATGCCCGGCTCATACCACTCGAGAAAGAGCGAAACGATGAGCAGGATGGCGCCGGCGCCGATCAGCAGCATGCCCGCCTCGATGGTCCTCGCGTCGTTGGGCGTGCGGATCGAACCGGCGGGCATGACCTCTCCTCGTGTCGACGAAACGAACGCACGGCTGCTACCCGCCCGTCCTTGACGCGAACCCCGTGCGCGCAGCGCCGGCCGAGATCGCGCCGCCGGAGCACCTAGGCTGGCAGGATGAGCATCGACGAGCGCATCGACGTCATCGGCCGGCACCCGTTCCGGGCCCGCTTTCGCCTGCGCGGCCGTGAGCGCGCGATCGTTCAGCTGCACGGGATGGCCGCCGTGCGCGGGCATGCCGAGGATCTCTTCGCCAAGCGCGTCGCGCCGGCGCAGCCGCGTAAGGACGGCCAGCAGACGCCCTATCGCGGCCACCCGGTCTTCGTCGCTCAGCACGCGACGGCGACGTGCTGTCGCACGTGTCTCGAGCGCTGGCACGACATCCCCACGGGCGAGGCCCTGGACGCCGACCAGCAGGCCTACGCGGTCGACGTCATATGCCGCTGGATCGAGCGCGAGCTGATGGTCGCGGCGTGATGGCGCCGGCGCTCGCCCGCGGCGGGATCGACCTCGGCGGCACGAAGATCCAAGCCGTCGTGGTCGACGAGCGGCACGCGGTCCTCGGGCAGGCGCGCAGCGCGACGCCGACGCGGGGCGGCCCCGCCGACGTCATGGCCGCGATGGCCGGCGCGCTGCGCGAGGCGGCCGCCGCGGCCGGCCTCGAGGCGGCGGCGCTGACGCACGTCGGCGTGGGTTCGCCGGGCACCGTCGATGCGGCGAGCGGCATGGTCTCGAGCGCGAAGAACCTGCCCGGCTGGGCCGGGACGTATCCGCTCGCCGAGGAGCTGCGCAAGGCGCTCGGCAGCCCGATCGTGCTCGGCAACGACGTACAGGTCGCGACGGACGCCGAGGCGGCGCTCGGCGCCGGGCGCGGCTACGGCTCGATGCTCGGTGTCTTCTGGGGCACCGGCGTCGGCGGCGGGATCGTGCTCGACGGCAAGCCGTGGCTGGGCCGCGGCGGCGCGGGCGAGATCGGCCACGTGGTCGTGAAGGTCGACGGCGCGCAGTGCCCGTGCGGCCGGCGCGGCTGCATGGAGGCCTACGCGGGCCGCAACGCGCTGGAGGCGCGCGCCCGCGAGCTGCACGGCAAGGGCGAGCCCACCGAGCTGTTCAAGATCGCCAAGAAGCGCGGCCGCGAGCGGCTGACGAGCGGCATCTGGGCAGCGGCACTGGAGCGGGCCGACCCGCTGGCCACGAAGCTCGTCGACCGCGCCGTCGAGATGCTCGGCGCCGGCGTGGCGTCGGTCGACAACGTGCTCGACGTCGAGGTGATCATCCTCGGCGGCGGCCTCGGCGTGCGCCTCGGCCAGCCGTTCGCCGACCGCATCGCTGCGGCGATGGCGCCGCACCTGTTCTTCAGCGACCGCCCGCCGCCCGTCCTCGTCGCCGCGCTCGGGGACCTCGGCGGGGCGGTCGGCGCGAGCCTGCTGGCGGCGAGCTAGACCGCGCGTACAGCCACGCGCTGCATATGAACCGGATGCCCCGGGTAGGCACGCGCCTAGCTTGATCGCACTGCTTTTAGGTGTCAAGAACTGGCCCAGACGCGCAGGCATCGCGTGCACGCTCGCGGCCGACAGTCCAACCGTCCACGCCCACCCGACCTTAGCGTCATGACCAACAGCGGCGCATCAGGCACCGCGGGGAGACACACATTGCGTGAGGTCGGGGATCCTCTGCCTACCAGCGAACTTGCGATGTACCGGCCGCTCGCGGCCGCGATAGCGTGGTCGACCGGCTCTCGCATACGGGCCAGACAAGCTGCCCGATGAGCACCGAGCACGAGCCGCTGCTGTCGGCGGCCGCCTCGTCGCTGCCCGATCCCGACGCGCAGCATGCTCAGATGCGCAGAAGGGGGCACCGGTTCGCGGACGCGGCCACCGCAGCGCTCATCTCGGTTGCCGCCTTCGCGCTTGCGATCCTCGTCTCGCACGCCAGCGTGGCGGCGGCTGCGTTGCCCGCCGGACTCGCGCTGGGCGCGTCCCTGATCGGACTCCGCTGGCCGGTCGTCGGCCGCCTCGCGGCGCCGGCCGCCCTTGTCGCGGCTGCGGTGGAGCCCTCGACGGTGCTGCCGTGGACGGTCGCCGCCATCTGCCTGTCCTTCGCGATCGAGCAGCGTGCTGCCGTCATCTCGGTACCGGACCTGGGTGCACTCGAGCGGTGTCTCGAGCGTTGCCGCAGGCGCGGCGACCCGGCGACCGTCCTCGTCCTGCAAGTCGCGGCGGACGCCGTTGCCGTTCGCAATCTCCTGCGCACCGTGCGGGTCACCGACAGCTTCGTGATCAGGCGCTTCAGCGATCGGTTCGAGGTCTACGGCCTGCTGGAGGAGTGTGACGTCGCACGCGCCGGCATCGAGGCGCGCTTCGCGGCGTCGCTGCACGGAGTCACACCGCGATTCGGGTGGGCCTCCTATCCCGTCGAAGGCCTGACGCTGGACGTCCTGCTCGAGCACGCGCGGACGTCGATCGAG
>DASZDB010000263.1:0-3382 GCA_035942495.1 Solirubrobacteraceae bacterium | reverse complement strand
GTGCTGTTCGGCGCGCTGGCGGCGGCGGCGCCGGCGGCGGCGACGGGCACGAGCGCCGCCGCCACCGCGAGCGCCGCGATCCGCCGCCGGGGCCGGATCGGGCGGCGCCGGCGCGGCTCGTACTCGGCGTACGCCGCCTGCACGACGCGCCACGCGCGCCCGCGGGCTTCGTCGTCGACCGGGGCGGCGTCGCGCAGCCGTTCGCGCAGCTCGTGCTCGTTCATCGCGCGCGGCTCTCGCTTTCGATGGCGTCCCCGAGCGCGTCGAGCCCGCGCCGCAGACGCGAGTTGACCGTACCGCGCGGGAGCTCGAGGATCTCGCCGATCTCGCCGGGGGTGAACTCGAGCACGTAGCGCAGCACGACGACCGCGCGCTGCTCGGCGTTCAGCGTGAGCAGCGCGCTCGCGACGTCCTCGCCGAGCACCCGCGGGTCGACGGGGCCCGGGGAAGCGGCCTCGCCGGCCGCGTCGGCGCCCACCTCGGCGCGCAGTGCTCGTGCGCGCGAGAAGTCGATCGCGCGGTTGACGACGATCCGGTGCAGCCAGGGCCGCAGCGGCCGGCGCGCGTCGAAGCTCGGCAGCGCGCGCAGGGCCGCGAGAAACGCTTCCTGGGCGATGTCCTCCGCGGCCGCACGGTCGCCGGTCACGAGGAACGCCGCCCGGTAGGCCTGGCTCCAGTGGCGTGTGAACAGCTCGGCGATCGCATCCTCAGAACCCTTCTGCGCCGCGCGCACGAGCGCCCCCTCGCCGCCCCGGACCGGGCGGCTCAGGGGGTACTCCCGCCGATCGAGGCGCCATGCGGGCGCGGCAGTGATGGCGGCGTGATCGCCCACACGACGTCATACGCGTAACACGCCATCAGAGGTCCCGCGCCGCCTCGATCGCCCGCGGCATCGCTCGAGATCAGTTCCGGACCAGCCGCTCGAGCAGCTCGTCGAGCCGCGCGTACGTCTCGTTCATCCCGACCTCCATCCCCGAGCCGAGCATGCCATCGCGCTCCTCGGTCGTGTGGAACAGCGAGGTCGTCGTCACCCTCGTGCGGTCGCCGAGGTCCTCGAAGGTCGCGGTCTCGACGCAGATGTGCCCCGGCATGCCCTCCCACTCGAAGGTCTGCACGATCCGCTGCGGCGGGCTGATCTCGCGGTACGTGCCGCGAAACGCCGTCTCGCTGCCGTCGGAGCTGCGCATCACGAAGCGCCAGTCTCCGCCTGCCCGGACGTCCATCTTGTCGACGATCGTCGTGGTGTCGCGCGGGCCCCACCATTCGGGGATCAGCGCAGGATCGGTGAACACCGCGTAGACGCGGTCGCGCGGCGCCTCGAAGGTGCGCTCGATGTGGATCTCGCGATCGCTCGGAGTGGTGACCGTGGCCGTGGGTGCGTGCTGCTGGTCGCTCATCATCGTTCGTCTCCTTTGGTTCGTTCGAGCAGTTCCCCGAACCGGTCGAGGCGCTCGTCCAGCATGCGGCGGTAGGTCTCGATCCAGTCCTGGACGTCGTCGAGGCGGCGCGGCCCAAGGCTGCACTCGCGCACCCGCCCCACCTTCACGGTGGTGACGAGCTCGGCGTCCTCCAGCACCCGCACGTGCTTCTTGCAGCCGGTGAGCGAGATCCCGAACGGCTCGGCGAGCTGCGTGATGGTCGCGTTGCCGCGGCCGAGACGCTCGAGGATTCCCCTCCGAGTGGGGTCCGCGAGTGCCGAGAGCGTCCGATCGATCTGGGGATACTGAACCATCTGGTTCAGTATTGCGCACCGGTGGGCGGCTGTCAAGGGTTCGAGTCCGCTGGCGCGCCCGGCGCCGTCGCGGTTACGCTCGCAGGCGCGTGCCGCCGACCGACCACCTGCTCGCGTTCGTCCTCATCGCGTTCGTGCTCATCCTCGTTCCCGGGCCGAGCGTGCTGTTCGTCGTGACGCGCTCGCTGACGCTCGGCCGCGGCGCCGGCGTCGCGACGGTCGTCGGCAACACCGCGGGCGTCTACGTGCAGGTGATCGCGGTCGCATTCGGGCTCGGTGCGCTCGTGCAGGAGTCGATCACGGCGTACACCGTGATCAAGCTCCTCGGCGCCGCCTACCTCGTGTTCCTCGGGGTCCAGACCTTCCGCCACCGCCGCTCGCTCATGTCAGCGCTGGACGCGCCGGTCGAGCCGAAGGTGTTGCGCCGCATCCTGACCGACGGCTTCCTCGTCGGGCTGTTCAACCCGAAGGTCATCGTCTTCTTCATGGCGGTGCTGCCGCAGTTCGTCGACCGCTCGAGCGGTGCGGTCTCGCTGCAGCTGCTGACGCTGGGGGCGATCTTCTGCGCGATCGCGCTTCTGTGCGACAACATGTGGGTGCTGCTCGCGGGCGCCGCGCGCTCTTGGCTGGTCTCCTCGCCGCGCCGCCTGGCGGCGATCGGCGGAGCGGGCGGGCTGACGATCGTCGGCCGCGGCGCCGGCGTCGCGACCGTCGTCGGCAACACCGCCGGCGTCTACGTGCAGGTGATCGCCGTCGCGTTCGGGCTCGGCGCGCTCGTGCAGGAGTCGATCACCGCGTACACCGTGATCAAGCTGCTCGGCGCCGCCTATCTCGTGTTCCTCGGCGTGCAGACCTTCCGCCACCGCCGGTCGCTCATGTCGGCGCTGGACGCACCGGTCGAGCCCAAGGTGCTGCGCCGGATCCTCACCGACGGCTTCCTCGTCGGGCTGTTCAACCCGAAGGTGATCGTCTTCTTCATGGCGGTGCTGCCGCAGTTCGTCGACCGCTCGGCGGGCGCGGTGCCGCTGCAGTTGCTGACGCTCGGCGCGATCTTCTGCGCCATCGCGCTGCTGTGCGACAACATGTGGGTGCTGCTCGCCGGAGCCGCGCGATCGTGGCGCGTCTCGTCGCCGCGCCGGCTGGCGGCGATCGGCGGAGCGGGCGGGCTGACGATGGTCGGCCTCGGCGCCGGCCTGGCCGTCAGCGGGCGGCCGAAGAGCTAAGCCTCCTGCTCGGTCCCGGCCCAGCGGTCGATGAACTCCTCGACCTCGAGGCTCGCGAGCTCCTCGCGCAGCCGGCGCGCGCGCTTGGCCGCCTCAGGCGCCGGCAGATCCCAGAACAGCACGACCTCGCCGGAGGCGATGTCGACCACCTCGAGAGGGTCGATCCGCGCCGGATCGAGGCTCGCCGGGCGGCGGCTGGAGCGGGTGTGCAGCAGGCGGTAGCTGCGGTTGGCGCGCATACTCGCGACGCTACGCGATCAGGCCGTGGGCCGCGCCGTCGAGCGCGTCGTCGCCGTGGAAGACGCGCCCGTCGGGGAGCCATACGGCCGGCACGTCGCGGACACCGCGCTGCGCAGCGAGCGTGGTCGCGTCCTCCAGCGCGCGCGTGACGGAGGCCAACGCCGCGCCCTTCGCGACGGCCTTGGGA
>DASZDB010000262.1:0-19188 GCA_035942495.1 Solirubrobacteraceae bacterium | reverse complement strand
CTGCGGCGGGTCGCCGGCAACGTCGACGAGCCGACGATCGTCGTCGATGGCCTGGAGATCGACCTTGCCGCCCGCAGCGTGCGCCGCGACGGCCAAGACGTACATCTGACGCCGACGGAATACGACCTGCTGCGGATCCTCGCCCGCAACCGCGGACGTCTGCTGACGCACCGCACGCTGCTCACCGAGGTCTGGGGTCCCCAGTACGTCGAGGACACGCAGGCGCTGCGCACCCACATCGCCAACCTGCGGCGCAAGCTCGAGCCCGGCCGAGAGCCGCACTACATCCGCACCGACGCCCGCGTCGGCTACCGCTTCATCGCCTGACCTGCGCGCCACGAGCCGGCGCAGCGACCCACATCGCGGCGCCGTAACGCGACGGGTCGGCCCGAACGTCGCTGACCATCAAGGCCGCTCGCGCCCCTGCCGATAGACCCGAGTGCCGTCACGCAGCCAGGGCTTCTCTGCCAACCGTGCGTCGCTGCGTGGCGCGACCCCCGCGCTGTGGATCGCGGCGCTCCTGACCCTCGCGGCGCTCGTCGGGCTGGGCACGTCGCTGCACAACTCCCAGACGAAGGCGCGCGAGCGGACCGAGGACCGCTTCGCCGAGCGCGCCAGGCTCAGCGCCTCGCTGATGGACGCGCTGTTCGCCTCGTCCGCCAGCGCCTCGCAGACCAGAAACGCGCGGCGGTTCGGCTCGGCGCACGTGACCGGCGCCGCCCTCGGCGCGGAGGGTAGGCGCGCCCGGCTCACCAGCCTCGTACTGCTGCGCGACGACGGCACGATCATCGCCCGCTCCCCGCGCACGCCCGGGGCGGTCGTCCGCGCGCTCGCGGCCAAGCCGTCGTTCGTGCGCGAGGCGCTGAGTGGCAACCGCTTCGCGCTGGGCGACGTGCTCTCGCTCCCCGGCGGCGCGGACACCGTCCAGTTCGCCCAGCCGTTCAACACGCCCCACGGCCGCCGCGTGCTCGTCAGCGGCCTCGGTCCGCAGGTGCTGTACGGGTTCATCGCCGCGTACCTCGCCGAGATCCCCGAGACGACCGGCGGCAGCGGCGGTGCCTACCTGCTCGACGGCAGCGGCGCTCTCGTCGCAGGCCCGCGCGGCGCTGGAGGCCACCGCCTGCCTGCCGCCGAGCGCGGTCTGCGCGAGGCCGTGCGTGCGACGTCTGACGGTGCCTTCGGAAACGGGCGCTGGTTTGCGGCCAGCACGTTGAAGCACTCGCAGTGGCGCGTGGTGCTGACCGCGCGCGAGAAGACCCTGTTCGCCTCGGTGACCGGCGAGGGACGCTGGGTGCCCTGGCTGCTCTTCGCAGCGTTCGGCCTCGTCGCGTCCGTCGCCCTGCTGCTCGTGACCCGTGTCGTGCGCGGCGCCGCCCAGTTGCACGTCAGCCAGGAGCGCTACGCGCTGGCGGTCGAAGGTGCCAACGACGGCATCTGGGATCGTGACTTCGTGACGGGGACGACGTACTTCTCGCCGCGCTGGAAGGCGCTGCTCGGCTACCAGCCCGGTGACGTGGGCGAGCATCCCGACGAGTGGATGACGCGCGTGCATCCCGACGACGTGGCAGGTGTGAAGGCGGCATTCGAGGCGCACCTGCGCGGCGACGAGGCGTCCTTCGAGAGCGAGCACCGCATGCGCCACAGCGACGGCGAGTACCGCTGGTTTCTCACGCGCGGCGTCGCGATCCGCGACCGCAACGGCGAGCCGACGCGGATCGCGGGCTCGACGTCGGACATCACGACCCGCAAGGCCGCGGGGGAGCTCCTGCGGCGCAGTGCGCTGCACGACGCACTGACCGGGCTGCCCAACCGCGCGCTGTTCCTCGATCGCCTTACCGCCTCGCTGAAGCGCACGACACGCGAGCCCGATCACCGCTGCGCGGTCATGTTCCTCGACCTCGACCGCTTCAAGCGCGTCAACGACAGCTTCAGTCACGCCGTCGGCGACGAGCTGCTCGTCGCGCTGGGCCGGCGCCTGACCGCCATCCTGCGGCCTGACGCCACCGTCGCCCGCGGCGGACCCGACGGGTTCATCGCCCGGCTCGGCGGCGACGAGTTCACGATCCTGCTCGAGAACGTCGACTCGCCCGCTCGCGCGGCGGAGATCGCGCTGCGCATCCAGCGCGCGCTGCAGGAGCCGTTTCGGGTGCTCGACCGCGAGCTGTTCGTCAGCACGAGCATCGGGATCGCGATCAGCGACCCGGCGGCGACCGCGCTCGAGCTCATGCGCAACGCCGACATCGCGATGTACGACGCCAAGCGCAACGGCACCGGCCGCTGGTCGGTCTTCACCGCTGAGATGCACAGCCACGTCCTCGGCCAGATCGAGCTCGAGACCGAGCTGCGCGCCATCATCGAGGAACGTCGGCTTCGTGTCTTCTATCAGCCGGTCGTCGACCTCCTCAGCGGTGAGCTCGTGGGCTTCGAGGCCCTGGCGCGCTGGCCCGCGCGGCCGGCCCAGATCTCGCCGACGCGCTTCGTCGCGATCGCCGAGGACACGGGCATGATCGCCGACCTCGGACAGCTCGTCCTCGAGCACGCGTGCGAGCGCCTCAGCGACTGGCGCCGGCGCGGCATCGTCGGGCCGGACACGACGATGAGCGTCAACGTCTCGGCGCAGCAGCTGAGCCATCCGCAGCGGCTCGTGCACGACGTCGAGGGTGCCCTGAACGCCAGCGGCCTGCCGCCCACGTGCCTGCGTTTGGAGATCACCGAGAGCACGGTGATCAGCCGGCCCGAGCGCGCCCGCGTCGCGCTCGACCGGCTCGCCCGTCTCGGCGTGCGCGCCGAGATCGACGACTTCGGCACAGGCTACGCGTCCCTGACCGTCCTGCAGTCCTTCGCGGGCGACACGCTGAAGATCGACCGCTCGTTCATCAGCACGATGCACGAGGAGGAGGGGCACGACGCGATCGTGCGCGGCATCGTCGCGCTCGCCCACAACCTCGGCATGCAGGTCGTCGCCGAGGGGATCGAGCACCCCGAGCAGCTGGCGCTGCTGCGCTCGATCGGCTGCGAATACGGCCAGGGCTACCTGTTCGCGCGGCCGATGGACGGCAGCGAGCTCGAGCCGGCGATCGTCGCCTGGGACGCCGCGCGCTTCGCCGGCGGCGAGCTTCGCCTCATGCCGGCCGCGGCGCCGCTGCACGCCGGCCGCGCGACGGCGGCGCGTAGCGCGTAGCGGGTGGCCTGTCGCCACCTGTGCCGGCAGCCGGTCCACAGCTCGTTAGGCCAAGGGTGCTCGCGGGCAGCCCATCGGGATGCGCGTGGTGGTCGACAACTCGAGCGGGGGCGACTCGCAGCTCGCCGCCAGCGTGACGGCGGGGCTGCGGGAGCGCGGGCACACCGTCGAGATCCTCGACCCGGAGCCCGCGTCGATGTTCGACACTGCGGTGCACGTCGTCTCGACCGGGATCGTCCTGCGCGTGGACGAGCGCCCGCCGCCGGCCGAGCTCGACGAGGTCTCCGAGATCGTGCGCGACGCGCTCATGCGCCACCCCAGCCAGCGGCGGCGCACCCGCGCCGTGCCGGTCGCGCTGGGGACGGGCGGCCAGGTGCTGACCTGGATCGACGTCTTCGGCTAGGGCTCGATCTGCGCGCGGAACGTCGCCGACGGGTAGACGCTCGCGCCGGCGGCATGGACCTGCTGGGTGAGCACGCCGTCGGAGGTCACGACGCGTACCGACGTCGGGTCGTCGGCCGCGCGGACGCGCCGCACGATCTCGTCATCGGCAGAGTTCGCCCGTGCGCGCTCGGCGTGTGCGACCTCGATCACGCTCGAGACGATCGGCGGGCGCGGCGGCTGCTCGAAGACGACCATCACGTCTTCGCCCTCGGCGGCGGCCCATCGTTCGAGGCGGTCGACGAGGTTGACCATCGCGCCGTGCCGGTCGCGCCACCAGCCGTCGGGGCGCGTGCCGATGACGTTCATGCCGTCGACGATCCAGCGCACGGGAGCCGTCCGGGCAGCCGGCGCACGAGCTCGCCGTTGGAGGGGCCCGCGGGTGGCTTGGCGATCGCCATGTCCCGAAGGCTAGCTCGCGTGGGCTCTGGCGAAGTCGGCGCCCAACCTGAGGGTTCGAACCCACGCCCGCGCCGCCCGGCGCACGACGCCGCCGGCCGCGAGAATTTCTGCTTGCGGGCCGGCTGCGGGTGGTTTACGGTCAGCGCACATGACGTTCTCAACCGCCCACACGACGATGCTGCTCACCCACGGCGCGCTCAGCGCCGGGTTCGTCTCGTGCCGGCCGGTTGACGAGCCTGCACAGCGCACCAACGACGCGGCCGACGCGAACTAGCGGGAGACCTCTCACATGGCTCCCGCGACGATCGCGGGAGCTGCGCCTCAGGCCCGAAGCGGGCGTGGGGCGGGGTGGGACCGCGACTCCATCATCATCGCCATCCGTGAATGGGTGGCCACATACGGCGAGCCGCCTCGTGCGGCCGACTGGAACCCGTCCTCGGCGAAGTGGGCCGGCCAGCTGTGGCGCGTGGAGCGCTACCGCGACGGCCGTGCCGACGGGTCGCCCTG
This sequence comes from Solirubrobacteraceae bacterium, assembly GCA_035942495.1. Classification (GTDB taxonomy): domain Bacteria; phylum Actinomycetota; class Thermoleophilia; order Solirubrobacterales; family Solirubrobacteraceae; genus CADCVQ01. The sequence continues at coordinate 14,657 of DASZDB010000262.1, read as the reverse complement.
GCCCGCGCTGAACTCGGCGAAGCGGCCGTTCGGCGGGTCGCTCAACGAGGCGATCCGGGCGGCGGGCTTCGAGCCGGCGCGGCCGGGTCCAAGACGGCGTGGCGAGGTCGATCCCGCGCAGGCGCACCGGGCGGTCATCAGCCCGGAGGGGCGTGCGATGGTCGCTGCGGCGCTTGCGCAGGCGCGTGACGCCGAGCGACGCGTGGCGCTGCTCGAGGCACGGCTGGATCGTGCCGGCGAGCGGGCTTCGCGGGCTGCCGCGGCGCGCGACGCCGCGCGGCGGGCCGGAACGCGGGCCGTCGCGGCCAAGCCGAAGGTCGTTCGTGAGCGCGTCGTCGACGACGCGGCGGTTGCGCGCGCCGAGCGCCGGGCGGCCGCCGCCGAGGCGAAGGCCGAAGTCACAGTCCGCGACCTGCGCGACAAGCTCGCGGAGGCGCGGATGGACGCGGCCGAAGCGCGCACGGCGGCCAAGCGGATGGCGGCGAAGCTCGAGCGAGCGGAGGCGACGATCGGGACCCTGCGTGGCGAGCGCCGGGAGCTCAAGGCGATCGGCGACCGGCTGTCCGACGAGCTCGTGGTGGCCGAGCGGCTGCTCGAGCGGGCTCGGCGCGAGGCGGAGCGCGCGCCCGGCGTCGCGACCGTGACCGTCGAGCCGCCCGCGCCTGAGGCGGCGCAGCTGCACGCGGCTCGGGTCACGGCGGCGCGTGATCGTCGGGCGGCCGTCGAGGCCGAGCTGCGAGCGGCGCGCGCCGAGCGCGAGCTGCGCGAGACGGTGTCGGCGCTGCGCGGCGAGGCACGGCGGCTCACGCCGGCCGAGCTCGCGGAGCTGCGGATGAACGGCCCGAGCGGGCCCGCCGTCATGGCGGCGGCGCTCGAGACGCTCACGGCGGCCCGTAGGACCAACAACCCGGCGCACATGCAGGAGGCCCTGCGGCGTGTCGCCCAGGCCGCCGTCACCTGGCAGGAGCGGATCTGACTCCCCGGTCCGCTCCTGCCGGCGGCGTCGCCGGGTGTGGCGAATGGGCATCGCTCCGCGTGCGCGATTCGCCACACCCACCGCGACGAACCGCCCACAGGCCCCGACCACCGCGCCGCTCTCGCGGCAGAAGTCAGAGCCGCGCGCCGCGCGCCGCCGGGAGGCCGGCACGCACGTAGTCGGCGATCGCGCTCGCGGTGGCGGGACGCAGGTCGGAGAACGTCCAGCGCTTGCCGCCGAACTTCGGCTCGACGCTCAGGCGCGCGCGCGTGCGTCGCGGCCAGACGAGCGTCTGCTGCGCGTGCGCCGTGTCGCGGAAGCGCAGCGAGCGCACGCGGTTTCCGACGGCGTCGTCGAGCAGCCACAGCAGGCGGCGGTCGGTGACGGCCAGCAGCGTGCTGGGGCTGGCCCAGGTCGCTGCCGGCGTGACGAGCTGCACCGGCTCGTCGGCTTCGAGCGCCTCGAGCAGCTCGCGGCCCAGCGCGCGGCGCATCGCGTCGGGCAGCCAGTGGCCGGGCCCGCGCCGCGCCCCGTCGCCGCCCCCGCCGGCGGACGCGGCGCTCGACGCCACCGGGGCCCTCGCACCCGGGCGCTGCTCGGAGCGCAGCAGCTCGTAGGCGACGTTGAGCTGGATCATCTGCGCCATGCCGGCGTCGCCGGCGCGGTCGGGGTGAAAGCGCTTGGCGAGCTCCCGGTACGCGCGCGCGGCATCCTTGACGGAGGCGTCGGCGTCGAGCCCGAGGACGGCGTACGGGTCCATCGGCCCATTGTCGCGCGCCCGCCTCGGTCACGGCCATACCGCGCTCTATCCTGACCCGCATGGCCGCAACCCCCGCTCCCGAGGGCATCCCGCAGCGCCTTGCTGCGATCCGCGCGCAGATGTCGCTGCTCGCGGACTACCTTTGACCCGACTTCGCTGAGCGAGCGCGTCGCCGAGCTCGAGGGCCGGATGTCGGAGGCGGGCTTCTGGGACGACCAGGAGAACGCGGCGAAGGTCAGCGCCGAGCACTCGCGCGCGGCCCGCCGGCTCGACGAGTTCGCCACGCTGCAGACCGACGTCGAGGACCTCGAGAGCCTCGCCGAGATGGCGCGTGAGGACCCCGAGATCGAAGCCGAGCTCGAAGGTCAGCTGGCCCCCGTCGAGAGGCGCCTCGAGGTGCTCGAGGAGCAGCGCCTGTTCTCCGGGCACTACGACAACAACGACGCGCTCGTCACCGTCAACGCCGGCGCCGGCGGAACCGACGCGCAGGACTGGGCCGAGATGGTCCTGCGCATGCAGATGAAGTGGGCTGAGAAACGCGGCTTCAAGGTCGAGCTGCTCGAGGTCAGCCCGGGGGAGGAGGCGGGGATCAAGTCGGCGACCTTCCGCGTCGAGGGCGAGAACGCCTACGGCTTGTACGCGGCCGAAAAGGGGGTGCACCGGCTCGTGCGCCTGTCGCCGTTTGACTCCGCCAACCGCCGCCAGACATCGTTCGCCGGCGTGGAGGTGGCGCCGGTCGTCGAGGACGCCGCCGAGGTGCAGATCGATGCGGACGACCTGCAGGTCGACACGTACCGCGCATCGGGCGCGGGCGGCCAGCACGTCAACAAGACCGACTCCGCCGTGCGTATCACCCACCGCCCGAGCGGACTCGTCGTGCAGTGCCAGAACGAGCGCTCGCAGACGCAGAACCGCGAGACGGCGATGAAGATGCTGCGCTCCAAGCTCGTCGAGCTCGAGGAGCGCAAGCGCCTGGAGGAGATCGCGCGCGAGCGCGGGGAGGCGCAGGACGTGAACTTCGGCTCGCAGATTCGCTCCTACGTGCTGCATCCGTACTCGATGGTCAAGGACCACCGCACCGATCACGAGGTCGGCGACACGAGCCGCGTGCTGGACGGCGATCTCGACGGCTTCGTGCGTGCGTACCTGCTGCGCAGCGCGACTCGCGGTTAGCGGTCGTGGCCGAGCGCCGCGGCTGAGGCACGCCGCGTCGGTCAGACGCCGCGTAGCTGCGCCAGCCGCGCGACGAGCTCGCCGAGCGACCCCGCGATGAAGCCGCCCGACAGCGCGATGAACGCCTCGAGCTGCAGGTTGACGCGCATCCCGGGCTCGCCGCTGGCCCGCAGGTCGCTGCGCACGCCGAGGCAGGGCCGGCCGAGCGCGGCTGCGTAGCCGACCTCGGCCGCCGTGCCGGCATCGACCTCCTGGCCGTCGAGCTGGGCGATCAGCAGCTGCGAGCCGCGGATCGCCGTCGCGTTGCGCTCGCCGACCTCGATCGCGAACGCGTGCTCGCGGCCCTCCTCGCGCGCGGCCGCGAACTCCGCCGGCAGCGAGAGCGCCCACGGGTCGACCGGCTCGACGTGCTCGGCGAGCGCGGGGATGTAGCGCTCGGCGTAGTACACGCGCCCGGCCTCGGAGAAGCCGAGCGGGCTGGCGATGTAACAGCGCGGCCGCGCCCCGCCCGCGAAGAGCTCGGCGAGCGGCGGCGGAGGCGCGGGGGCGGCGGGCACGCCGGCATCCTGTCAGGCGCGGCGGGCGGCCTCGGCCATGCGCTCGGCCTGCGCCGCCGCGAGCGCGAGCGCCTCGGCGCCGATCAGGCGCTCGAACGGCCCGACCGCGAGCCAGAGGGCGCGCAGGCGCATCGCCGCGACCCGGTCGGTGGCGGCGACGCGGGCCTCGCTGAACAGCGTGCTCGACCCGCCGCCGGGATCGGCGGCGACCCAGTGGGCGAACAGGACGCGGACGGTGTGCGGCTCGCTCCACGCGAGGAAGTCGTCGGGCCCGGAGAGGTCGCCGTAGTCGCGCGACAACGTCCAGATGCGCCCGCACAGGCCGGAGATCGCGTGGTGCGGCCCCTCGTCGAGCAGCGTGAACGGGTCCTCGCAGAGCAGGCCCATGAACGACTGGTCGGGCGGGACGCCCGGGATCCGCCAGCGCACGAGGTGGCCGATCGTGCGCGTCTGGTCCAGGCGCACCCTGCGCGCGGCGGACCACAGCATGTCCGGGTCGACCGCGGCCGTCCGGTTGTGGCACGTCGTGATCTCCGGATCGGGCAGCCAGGCGTCGAGGTCGATCATTCGGGGTCCATCTTCCACCTATCCTGCGCCGTCTCATGAGCCCTGACGCACAGACGCTCGCCGAGCTCGTGGCGCGCGCGCTGGCCGAGGACGTCGGCGCAGGCGATGTCACGAGCCTGGCGACGGTCGCGGCGGGCACGCGTGCGGTCGCGACGGTCACGCAGAAGGCGGCGGGCGTCGTGTTCGGCCTCGACGCGGCGGAGGCGACGTTCCGCGCGCTCGATCCCGACGTACGGCTCGAGCGGCTGGGGCCGGAGGGGCGCTGGCGCGAGCCGCCGGCGCCCGTGCTGCGGGCGACGGGCGACGCTCGTGCACTGCTCGGCGCCGAGCGCACCGCGCTGAACTTCCTGGGGCGCCTGTCGGGCGTGGCCACGCTCACGGCCCGCTGCGTGAGCGCGGTCGAGGGCACCGGGGCGCAGATCCTCGACACGCGCAAGACGACACCGGGGTTGCGGGCGCTGGAGAAGGCGGCGGTCGCCGCGGGCGGCGGCGTCAACCACCGCGCCGGCCTTTACGACATGGTGCTCATCAAGGAGAACCACGCCGCGATGGCCGGTGGCGTCGGGCACGCCGTGCATGCGGCGGCGGCCGCGTTTCCCGACCTGCCGCTGGAGGTCGAGTGCTCGACGCTCGCGGAGGTCGCCGAGGCGCTTTCCGCCGGCGCCGAGCGGATCCTGCTCGACAACATGGGACCGGCCGCGCTGCGCGCCGCCGTAGCCCGGGTGGCGGGTCGCGCGCGCCTGGAGGCCAGCGGCGGGATCGGCTTCGACGAGCTTCGAGCCTACGCGGAGACGGGCGTAGACTGGATCTCGATCGGCGCGCTCACGCACTCCGCTCCCGCCCTGGACCTCTCGCTTCTGCTCGAACCGCTGCCATGACGCTGCTACAGCTCTACGACGTCGCCTCGCTGCAGGCCGAGGTGCGCACGCTCGCGCAGGAGCGCGATGCGGTCATCCTCGCCCACAACTACCAGCTGCCGGAGATCCAGGACGTCGCCGACTACGTCGGCGACTCGCTCGGCCTCTCGCGTCAGGCGGCGGCGTCCGAGTCCTCCGTCATCGCGTTCTGCGGCGTGCACTTCATGGCCGAGACCGCTTCGGTCCTCTCGCCCGAGAAGACCGTCCTGATTCCCGACGTCGATGCCGGCTGCTCGCTCGCCGATGCGATCACGCCCGACCAGCTGCGCGCCTGGCAGGCCCGGCATCCGGGTGCGATCACCGTGATGTACGTCAACACGACGGCCGCCGTCAAGGCGCTGACGGACTACTGCGTGACGTCGGCCAATGCGGTGTCGGTGGTCGAGCACATCCTGCGCGAGCACGGTCAGGACACCGAGATCCTGTTCGGCCCGGACATGTTCCTCGGCGCCTACGTCGAGCGCCGCATCGGCCGCTCGCTGCACGTCTGGGACGGCGAGTGCCACGTCCACGCGGGGATCCGCCCGCGCGACATCGAGCAGGTGCGCGCCGAGCATCCCGGCGCCGACTTCCTCATCCATCCCGAATGCGGCTGCTCGACCTCGGTCATGGAGTACGTCGCGGCGGGCGACGTCGAGTCCGAAGGCGTGCACATGCTCTCGACCGGCGGGATGCTCAAGTACGCGGCTGACGCCGCCGCGGCGGGGCCCGACGCGCGCCGCAAGGCGATCGTCGCGACCGAGATCGGCATGTTGCACCCGCTGCGCGAAGCCGCGCCGGACACGGAGTTCATCGCCGCCAACGAGCGCGCGGCGTGCACCTACATGAAGATGATCACACTGCCGAAGCTGCGCGACGCGCTGCGCGACCTCGTCTACGAGGTGAAGGTTCCGGCCGATGTCGCGGAGCGCGCGAGGGTGCCGATCGAGCGGATGATCGCGATCTCCTGACGGTCCGTGCCGCGCAGCCGACGCTCTAGGCTGACGCGGTGCTGAACGGCCATTCGCGCGCTCTCGCAACGCTCGTCCTGCTGCTCGCCCCCGGGCTGTTGGCGCTCGGCGGATGCGGCGGCGACGACACCCCGCAGACGAGGGAGGGCTTCATCCTCGAGGCGGACGGCGTCTGCGAGAGCTTCGTCGACGAGTTCACGGAGGCCGGGTCGCAGAGCCCGGGCACGCCGAAGGAGGTCGCCAACGCCAACCGGGTCCTGGCCGACCTCTACGAGCGCTTCAGCGAGCGCATGAGCGAGGTGCGGCTGCCGGCCGGCGGCCGAGCGCGCACGCAGGCGAAGGCCTACGTCGACTCGGTGCGCCGCTCGAGGCCGCTGCTCGACCGCCTGCGCGCCGCATCCGCCGAGTTCCTCGCGGCGGCCGAGAGCAGAGACACGCGCGCGCTGCAGACGGCGGGCAACGACCTGCGCCAGGCGCTCGACGCGTTCCGCGCGTCGCGCTCGGCGTCTGACCGCCTCGCGGTCGCGTACGGGCTGAACCTCTGCGGCAACCTGGACTGACGCGCCCGGCCTGGGCCGCCTCAAGCCGCCAGCAGGTCCAGCCCCTCGCTCACCGTCTCGCGCACGATCCGTAGGCTCGCCACCTTGCGCTCGAGCTCAGGCGGCGTGTAGCAGTGCACGTCGGCGCGGGCGCCCATCTCGCCGGCGTCCCAGAGATTGCCGGCGTGGTAGACACGCTCGAGCCACGGCATCCCGTCGAAGGCGCCGGAGACCAGGACGACGACGTACTCCGGCCCGCGCTCGCGCTGCTCCGGCGCGCCGTGCAGGTCGGCCACGCGCGCGCCGCCGAGCACAGCGCGCTCCAGCGGCCAGCGCTCGCCGACGCGGCCGGCGTAGCGCGCGAGCTCGCCGCGGTTCAGGCCGACTGGGGAGTCAGGCGAAGTCACCCTTGGTGTGCGGACCGACGCAGGCGACGGCCAGCGTGTCGGCGACGTCGCGCGCCACCTCGGCGACCTCGTCGAGCGTCACCGCGTCCAGCGCCGCGATCGCGGCGTCCGGGTCGATCTTCTCGCCGAAGACGATCGACTGCGCGGCGGCGTAGCGGGCGACGGCGTTCGTGTTCTCGAAGGCCAGCACGCGGCGGCCGGCGGCGTACGCCCGCGCCCGCTCCACCTCGGCCTGCGTCGGGCCCTCGTCGCGCAGCTCGCTGACGATCTCGCGCATGCGGGTGTAGGCCTCGATGCACTTCGTCGAGTCCAGCCCGGCGGCGAGCTGCAGCAGGGGCACGTCGGCGTGGGCGTGCGACACGCCGTAGACGGAGTACGCGAGGCCGCGCTGCTCGCGGATCTCGTCGAACAGGCGCGAGCTCATCGAGCCGCCCAGCAGCGTCGCGTAGATCGACATCGCCGCGCGCTTGGCGGGGTCGGAGACATCGACCTGCGGGCGGTAGGACATGCGCAGGTGCGACTGGTTGGTCTCGCGCTCCTCGACGATGACCTTCGGCTCAAACGGCGGCGCGGGCTCGAACGGGTCGGGCGCGGGAAGGCTCGGGAAGCGCTCGAACAGCTCGGAGAAGGCGCCGTTGGCAGGCACGTGCTCGAGGTTGCCGACGACGAAGGCGCCGCCCCGCGAGCCCGCCCAGCGGCGGTTGCGAAACTCGATGATCGCGTCGCGGGTGAACGTGCGCAGGTGCTCCTCGGGGCCGAGCACGGGGCGCCCCAGCGGATGCTCGCCGAACGCGGCGCGATCGATGAGCTCCTCGGCGACCGCGGACGGCTCGTCCTTGTAGCGCTGGATCTCCTGGATGACGACGCCGCGCTCCTTGTCGAGCTCCTCGGCGTCGACGTGCGGACGCCCGACGAAGTCCGTCAGCAGATCGGCGGCGTCGGCGGCCGCCTCGGCGCGCACGGTGATGTGAAACGCGACGAGGTCATGCGACGTGTAGGCGTTCAGCGAGCCGCCAAGCCGCTCCGCGGTCTCGTTGACGTCGCGGTAGTGCGGGAACTTCTCGCCACCCTTGAAGACGAGGTGCTCGAGGAAGTGGGCCATGCCGTTCTCCTCGGGGCGCGCAGTGCGCGCGCCGGCGTCGAACGCGACGAGGATGGTGACGGCGCGCGTGCCGTCGATGCCGATCCGGTGCAGGGGCAGGCCGTTGGCGAGGGTGGAGGTGACGATCGTGGGCATGACCCAACGGTAGCGCGGGGCTCAGTGATGATCGGCGATGGCCGCGACGGCGACGCGCTGCACGGCCAGCACGGCCGTGTCGTCGGCCTGGTCGCCGACCGCAAACGAACTCAGGGCGCCGTCGATGCGGGCCACCGCGTCATCGGCGTCGGTCGCGCCCGCGAGCGTGCGCGCGAGGCGCTCCTCGCCGAAGCGCCCGTCCGCGCCGACGGCGTCGAACACGCCGTCGGTGAACAGCACCAGCACGTCGCCGGGCGCGAGGTCGACCGCCGTGCAGGCGAACTGCTCGACCGCGTAGGCGCCGAGCATCGGCGAGAACTCGCCGATCCCCCGCACCTCGCCGTCGCGCACGAGCAGCGGCAGCGGGTGGCCGGCGCAGACGACCTTCGCTGTGGCGCTGCCGGCCTCGCCCTCGCACAGCAGCACCGCCGCCACGGAGCACAGCGACATGTCTGCGCGCGCGAGCAGCTCGTCGTTGAGCGTCTTCACGGCGTCGAGCGGATCGTCGAGCAGCGTCGCGGCGGTGCGCAGCGTGTGGCGCGCGAGGCCGGTCAGCGCGGCCGCCGGGGCGCCGCGTCCGACGACGTCGCCGACGATCGCAAGCCAGCCGCCGCTGACCGCGATGGCATCGTAGAAGTCGCCGCCGACCCAGTTCTCGTCGCCGGCCGGCCGGTACAGCGTCGCGGCCCTCCAGCCGGGCATGTGCGGCAGGCTGCGGGGCAGCAGGCTCGTCTGCAGCGTGCGCGCGATGTTCGAGCGCTCCGTGTATAGCCGGGCGTTCTCGACGGCCGCTCCGGCGCGGCGGGCCAGCTCCTCGGCGAGCATGACGTCGGCCTCGTTGAAGCGCCGCCCGGACTCCGCGCTGATCAGGGAGAGCGCGCCGATGATCTTGCCGCTCGCGGTCATCGGCACGCTCAGCCCGGCCTGCAGGCCCACCGCGGACAGCAGCTCGAGGTGGTGCTCGTCCTGAGCGACCACGGCGAGCATCTCCGGCGGGATGTCGTTGACGAGCTGCGACCGACCGTCGCGCAGAAGCTGCGGGACACCGGTCGGCTCGTCGGTCCGCGCGGGGTAGCGCTCGCCGATCCGCCGTGCGAACGCGACCTTCTCAGGATCCACGTGGGCGACGGCGACGGCGCGCACGAAGCCATGGGCGTCCGGCAGGCTCACCGTGCACCAATCCGCGAGCTCGGGCACCGCGAGCTCGGCGACCTGCTGCAGCGTGCGCTCGTAGTCAAGCGACGAGGAGAGCAGCTCGCCCGCGCGCGCCAGCATGCGCTGGGCGAGCTCGGCGCGCTTGACCTCGGTGATGTCCTCGATGACGTTGACGACGAGCTTGAGCTCCCCGTCGGAGCCGTACACGCCCGACGCCTTCGTCACGCGCCAGTCGACTCTGCCGGTTCGCTTGTCCACCGCCCGCACGACGAGCGGCTTGGGATCGGGCTCGCCCGCGATCAGCTGGCGCCCGGGCAGATCCTCGAGCTCCACCGGCGACCCGTCCTCCTTCGTCGAGTCGAACGCGTTGACGATCTGGTCGACCGGGGTGGACAGCAGCTCCTGCGCGGTCTCGTAGCCGAGCATGCGCGCCGCGGCCTCGTTGGCGTAGATGAGCGCCCCGCCGGTGTGCTGCACGGTGACTGCCTCGGCGAGCGTCGAGAGGACCGCCGTGAGCTGCGCCTCGATCGTCTCGAGCTCGGCGAAGAGGCCGGCGTTGTCGAGCGCCAGCGCGGCGCGGCCGGCGAGGACCTGAGCGAACTCGAGATCCTCCTGCGCGTAGCGCCGCTGCGAGTCGGCGGTCGCGAGCAGCGTCAGCGCGCCGAGGCGGCGCCCGCGCGCGCGCAGCGGCACGACGATCGCCGAGCCGAGCTGCGCCGCCCGGAGACCCTCGAGCTCGCCCTCGTCGGCCGCCATGCGGCGCAGCAGGTCCTCGCCGACGCGCTCGGCGAGAAACGGCTGCTGCGGAAGCCGCGGGTCGTCGGGCACCAGCGGCGCCCGCGCCGCGAACATCGCGGCCAGCTCGTGGCCGTGCGGGCCGGCGGCGCGCACCGCCAGGCGCCGGATCTCGCCGCCGCTCATCGCGTCGACAATGCAGATGTCGGCGATCGACGGCACGAGCAGCTCGTTGAGCGCGTTCACGGTCTCGGGGAGGTCGCGGGTGCCGTCGGCGATCTCGGCGACCGCCGCGAGCACCGCGAAGCGCTCGCGGTCGCGCTGGGTGCGCTGGCGGTTGCGCGCGGCGAGCACCGCGATGACCGTGATCGCCGCGCACACGATCAGACGCTGGACGTAGACGGCCTCCGCGACCTCGTCGTTCCAGATGGCGCTGAGCGCGATGACCAGCCCGGCGACGACGCCGACGACCGCGACGTCGCGCGGGTCGCCGAACAGGCCACAGACGAGCGGCGCGAACACGACGAGCCCGATGAGCACGTGCGACGAGCCGACCGTGACGTCGAGCACCGTGAGCACGACCGCGATCGCCATGCCGACGACGAGCGTCAGGGCGCGTCGGCGGATGCCTGCCGGACGGTCAGGTGGCACGGCGCGATCATAGGGTGCCGCCGTAGGTCGATGCGCGAACTACTCAGGTCGGCGCGCGCGACGGCGCACCGTGTGGCGGCGCGTGGCGAATTCGGGGTGCATGGCGACCCTTGTTCGCCACACCAGCTTTGCCGAGCGCGGCGACGTGCGACCGCCCTACGGCGCCGGATCCTGCGGCGTGTCGAACCTCCCGCCGTCGATCAGCTCGACGCGGTAGCCATCCGGGTCGGCGACGAACGCGATGAGCGGCAGGTCGTCGCGGCCGCCGGGGTGAAACGGCGGCTTCTCCGGCGCCACGCCCAGCGGCTCCAGCGACGCCAGCGTGGCCTCGATGTCGTCGACCGTCAGCGCCATGTGGTTGTAGCCGGTGCCGAGGTCGTACGCCTCCTCCTGGCCGAGGTTGACGGTCAGCTCGAGCACGTCGCCGTCGCCCGGCAAGCCCATGTAGAGGTTGTAGGCCGTCTCGAAGTTCAACCGCCCGCGCGGCTCGAAACCGAGCGCCTCGTAGAAGCGCTGCGACGCGTCGGGATCGAAGACGCGGATGCAGGTGTGCACGTAGTGGGTGGCCATCGCGGTCTGCTCCTAACTCGTGGCTGGCTGCGGCTGCTCGGCCTGCGGCGCGTCCGCGACGTCGGGTGCCGGTCCACCGGGGTCGCGGCCGTCCCAGACGGCGTGTCCCGTCGGGATCGAGCCCGAGTGCAGCTGCTCGTTGATGTACTCGGCCTGGCGGATCGCGAGCGCGACGATCGTCAGCGTCGGGTTCGCCGCGGCGCCCGTCGTGAACTGGCTGGCGTCCGAGACGAACAGGTTCGGCACGTCGTGTGCCTGACCGAACCGGTTGACGACGCCGTCCTGCGGCCGTTCGCTCATGCGCGCCGTGCCGATGTTGTGCGTCGCCGGGTACGGCGGCGTGCGGATCGTGCGCACAGCGCCGACGGACTCGTAGAGCGCCTCGCCGGCCGCCCACGCGTGCTCGCGCATCGCGACGTCGTTTGGATGGTCGTCGAAGTGCACGTTCGGGACCGGCTGGCCGAACTGGTCGAGCTCGTCGTGGTTGAGCGTCACGCGGTTCGTGGCCTGCGGCATGTCCTCGCCGACGAGCCAGAGGCCCGCCATGTTCTCGTAGCCCTCCATGATCGACGTGAAGTCGCGGCCCCACGCGCCGGGGTTCACAAACGCGGCCATGAACGGCACGCCGAGCGCCAGCAGCTGCAGGTAGTAGCCGCCGACGAACCCGCGCGAGGGGTCGTTGGGCGCCTCGTCCTCGATGTGGCCGGCCATCGTCTCGCCGCGGTACATGCGCACCGGCTTGTCGAAGATCGCGTACACGGACGCCGTCAGGTGTCGCATGTAGTTGCACCCGAGCTGCCCGGACGAGTTTGCGAGCCCGTCGGGGAACAGGGCGCTGGCCGAGTTGAGCAGCAGGCGCGGCGTCTCGATCGCGTTACCGGCGACCGCCACGATGCGGGCGCGCTGAAACTGCTCCAGCCCGTCGCCGTCGATGTACGTCACGCCGGTGGCGAGGCCCTTCTCGTCGGTCTCGACGCGGATGACGTGGCACTCCGGCCGCAGGTCGAGCCTGCCGGTCTGCAGCGCCCGCGGGATCTCGGTGTACAGCGTCGACCAGCGCGCGCGGTTCTTGGAGCCCTGGAAGCTGAAGCCGTCCTGCATCGTCGCGGGGCGCCCGTCGCGCGGTACCGGGTTGCAGGCGTAGCGGCCGGTGTGGAAGCGCTTGTAGCCGACGCGCTGAGCGCCGTTGGCGAACACCTTGTAGTTGTTGTTGGCCGGCAGCTGCGGGATGCCGTTCGTGCCGGTCAGGCCGAGCTTCGCCTCGGCGCGCTCGTAGTACGGCTCGATGTCGGCGAGCGAGATCGGCCAGTCGAGCGCGTTGACGCCGTCCATCCCGTCGTAGTACGTCGAGCTCTTGAACTCGTGCTCCATGAAGCGCGGACAGCAGCCCGCCCAGTGCACGGTCGTCCCGCCGACGGTCTTGCAGATCCAGGCCGGCAGATGGGGGAAGTCCTTCGCGACGCGAAACGACCCGGATGTCGTGCGCTTGTCCAGCCAGGCGAGCTGCTTGAACGAGCGCCACTCGTCGTTGACGAACTCCTCGGCCTCGTGATGGCGGCCGGCCTCGAGGATCACGACCTTGTGGCCCTTCTGCGCGAGCTCGTTGGCCAGGGTGCCGCCGCCGGCGCCGGAGCCGATGATGGCGACGACGTCCTCGTCGTCGTAGCGGTAGCGGGTCATCGTGCGCCTCCTACGGAGTGGTGCGATCCGGCCGCTTCGTCCAACGCGATCGGGGGATCGGGCAGCCAGTCGAGGTCGTCGAAGCCGCGGTTGACGTAGCCGCCGAGGTGCACGGACGGCCCCTCGTAGCCGAAGGCCTTCCAGACGAGCGGGTTGTCGTACAGCGCGACGACGGCGGTCGCGCGGACGAGGTCGAAGTACGGCGTGCCCTCGGCGTCGCACAGCGTCTGCAACTGCGCGTCGGGATCGAGCGTCCCGAACGGCGTCGGGTCGTCGAGAGCGGCGATGCCCTGGGCGATCGTCTCGCGCACGGCGCCGCTGCCGCTCGCCTCGGCCTCGATGGCGTCGACGATATTCTCGTATGCCTCGTCGGGCAGCGCGTCGTGCGGGAACATCACGCGAGCGACGCGCAGCGTCGTCTCGCGCTCGTGGTCTGACAGCGGCTCGGACATGGCTCCTCCTACGTGCCGGTACGGCGTGTGAAGACGCCCGGAGTTACCCGGACGGCGGCGGGCGCGAAACGAGCGCTACGACGTTCGTGGAGCTCCGCAACGAACGCGGCCGCGCGGCGTTGACGGCGCGCGTGCGCACCTGGCGCGAGGTCTTCGGCTGCCGTCGCGGGGCGAACCGCGCCTACGCGATCGGTAACGCCAGCGAATGCCAGAACTCCGACCTGATCGACAGCGCGGTCGTCAGCGGCAACTTCGCCGCGCTCAACGTGCGCACGTGCAGCCTGTACGGCACGCACTCGGTCGTAAAGCTCGTCCACCTCGGCGACGGCCGGGTGCGCTTCGGCTCCTCGCCGCTGTCGACGACCGGGTCCGAGGCGACCTACGACGCGATCCGCGGGATGGTCGTCACCGCGTCCGGCCGGCTGGCGTGGGTGGGCGTGCGCGTAGCGCGCGGCGTGGTGCTCGACGCGGAGGTGCGCCGGCGGGTGCCCGCGTCGAGCGATCGCTCCGACAGGCTCGACAGCGGCTCTGCGATCGACCCGCGCTCGCTGCGCCGGCGCGGGACGCAGGTGCTGTGGCGCCACGCCGGCGCCGCCCGCTCCGCGCTTATCTGAGCCGCGCAGCGCCTCCCGCGGAGCCCCGCCTCACGCCGCGCGCGCACGGATTCCTGCACCCTGCAAGAGAGCGTGCGGCTGGAGCGAAATCGCTGCACCCCCGCTAGGTTGCTCCTACATGTCTGCCTCCGAGCGACACGTCCGAGCGCGCCATCTCCCGGCCGCGCGACGCCGTGCACAGACCCAGCCCGTGCCCCCTCCGGCGCGCTCCCAGCAGCCCCCGCCGGACCCTCGCAACGTCATCGAGTTTCGCAGCGTCAGCATGCATTACCCGGCCGGCGACATCGGCCTGGACGGCGCGACGTTCAACGTCCGCCGCGGCGAGTTTCTCTTCATCGTGGGGTCCACCGGGTCGGGCAAGTCGACGATCATGCGCCTACTCATCAAGGAGCGCGAGCCGACCTCCGGCACGATCCGGGTCGCCGGCCGCGACCTCGGCTCGCTCGAGCACAAGAAGGTCCCGTACTACCGGCGCAACATCGGCGTCGTCTTCCAGGACTTCAAGCTGCTGCCCAACCGCACCGTGTACGACAACGTCGCCTACGCGCTGTCGGCGACCGGCGCGCGGCGCAAGGAGATCCGCACGAAGGTGCCCGACGTCCTGCGCCTGACGGGCCTGTCGACGAAGCTGCACAACTACCCCGACCAGCTCTCCGGCGGCGAGCAGCAGCGCGTCGCCGTCGCCCGCGCGTTCGTCAACCACCCGCCGCTGCTGCT
>DASZDB010000261.1:0-3925 GCA_035942495.1 Solirubrobacteraceae bacterium | reverse complement strand
CACGGGCGTGTTCCTCGCCGTCTTCCCGGTCGACTGGCAGCTGCACGACACGTACTTCGTCGTGGCCCACCTGCACTACGTGCTCGTCGGCGGCTCGGTCTTCGCGATCTTCGCCGGGATCTACTACTGGTATCCGAAGATGACCGGCAAGATGCTCTCGGAGGCGCTGGGCAAGTGGTCCTTCGCCTTCATGTACATCGGGATCAACGTGACGTTCCTGATCCAGCACTCGATCGGCCTGGACGGCATGCCGCGGCGCATCTACGAGTACCCAGACGTCGGGCACCTCGCGCCGTACAACCTCATCTCGACCGTGGGCTCGTTCATGCTCGGCCTCGGCGTCGTCATGACCGCCTGGAACTGCGTGCGCTCGCTGAAGAAGGGCGTCAAGGCCGGGCCGGACCCCTGGAAGGGGAACACCCTCGAGTGGTTCACGGACTCGCCGCCCCCCGTCAACAACTTCGACGTGATCCCGCGCATCCGCTCCGTCGAGCCGATGAAGGACATCCGCCGGCAGGTCGCCCGTCAGGCGGAGGACGCCTCGATCCAGCGCAGCGCCGAGCCCGCCGCGGAGTCCGCCCACTAAGTGGAGGCATCGCAGGCAACCCTCGCCGCGCCGGAGACGGCCGGCCGCTGGCGCACCGTCCTCGCCGACTACGTGCAGCTGACGAAGCCCAAGGTGCAGTCGCTGCTGCTGCTGACGACCGTCTGCACGATGGAGGTCGCGGGTGACCCCTCGCTCGGCCTGATCGCGCTGACCGTCGCCGGCGGCTACCTGTCGGCCGGCGGCGCGGGCGCCGTCAACCACTGGTACGACCGCGACATCGACGCGCTGATGGAGCGCACGGCCGATCGGCCCGTCCCCGCCGGACGGGTCGCCCCGCGCGCGGCGCTCATCTACGGCGTCGTGCTCGCGCTGCTGTCGTTCGTGCTCCTGACCGCCACGGTGAACCTGCTGGCCGCGTCACTGGCCTTCTCGGGCTTTCTGGGCTATGTCTTCGTCTACACCGTCTGGCTCAAGCGCCGCACGCCGCAGAACATCGTCATCGGTGGCGCCGCGGGCGCGATACCCCCGCTCGTCGGCTGGGCGGCCGTCACCGGCGAACTCGCCGGCATGCCGATCTACCTGTTTGCGATCGTGTTCTTCTGGACGCCGCCGCACTTCTGGGCGCTCTCGCTGCTCATGAAGAAGGAGTACGAGAAGGTCGGCGTCCCGATGCTCCCCGTCGTGCGCGGCGAGACCGAGACGCGCAAGCAGATCCTGCTCTACTCGTTCCTGCTGTACGCGGTCACCCAGCTGCCGTTCTGCGCCGGTGGCCTGGGGATCGTCTACCTCGTCTCCTCGCTCGTGCTCGGCGCGATGTTCATCGGCGGCGCCTACATGCTGCTGCGCCGCGCGGACCGCCGCAGCGCCCTGCGCCTGTACCTGTTCTCGCTGCTGTACCTCGCCTTGCTGTTCGTGGCGATGGTCGCCGACGTCAAGTTGTAGGGTTCACGCCGGCATGGATCAGAAGCTCGCCCGCAAGAACCTTCGCTCCGGGCTGTTGGCCTCCGTCGTGTGCTTCTTCATGTTCGGCATGACGTTCGTCGCCTCGTCGATCTATGTCTCCTAGGACATGAGCGCGCTCGAGCCCGATCCCCCGCCCGCCGGCGAGCACATCCACCTTCCGGGTCCGAGCCTGCAGCCGATCCTGCTCGCGTTGGGGATCACCCTCACGCTCGTCGGCGTCACACTCGGCCGGTTTCTGCTCGTCACCGGCCTCGTGCTGAGCGTGTGGGTGACCATCCGCTGGATCGGCGACACCCGCCGCGAGATGGCTGCACTGCCCGAAGACCTCAGCGCCCACTGACGGGACGCTGCCGGCGATCGCGCTCGCGCACCCGTGAGCGCGTGCGCGCCAAGTTGTCGACGGTCATGCCACCTTGCTCATCCCTTCGTGGGTACAGCGCCGTAACAGCAACCATGGACCTCCCGATTCAACGACCTGCCACGGTGCGCCATCGCACGAGCCTGTTCTGCGATGCCGTCGCGATCGTGGAATCCGAGTACGGCTCCGATCTGTCACTCGACGACATCGCCCGGCGCGTGGCCTCATCGCGTCGCCAGCTGCAGCGCTCCTACGCCGAGATCGGCAACACGACGTTCCGTGAGCACCTCACGGCCGTCCGCATGGAGCGCGCCGCCGAGCTGCTGACGACGCGCGGGCTGACGGTCCGCGAGGTCGCCCACCGCGTCGGCTACCGCCAGCCGGCGCAGTTCGCCAAGGCGTTCCGGCGCCACCACGGGCTCGCGCCCTCGGCGTTCCGCGACACGCGTCGCTTCCGCGCCGCCGCCGTTCTGGCCGCCTGAGCCCCGTTCCGGGCTTACTCTGACGGCGGCGTCAGAGCGCCGCGGAGTGTTGCTGCGCCGGGCGTTTCGGTTGAGGATCGCGTCCATCGCGCGCACCACATAGGATGCCGGGCCGCATGAACGAGGACTCGCGGCGAAACGACAAAATCCCTGTGCTGCAGATGCTGGTCGTGGGCTTCATCGCCTCGGCGCTCGGCATCGCGGCGGGCCTGGCGATCGAATGGTTCCCCGAGTCCGCCTCCACGCAGGCCGGTCCGATCGACCATCTCTACGACGTCCTGATCTGGGCGTCGGTGCCGGTCTTCGTGCTCGTCACGACGGTCGTCCTCTTCAGCGCCATCAAGTTCCGGATGCGACCGGGCGAGGAGAACCTCGACGGCCCGCCGATCCACGGCAACACGCGCCTGGAGGTCATCTGGACCGCGATCCCGGCGGTCATCCTCGTCGTCCTGTGCGCCTACGCGTGGATCGTCCTAGTCGACATCGAGGAGGCACAGGCCAACGAGATGCGCATCAACGTCACGGGTCAGCAGTTCGCCTGGACGTTCGAGTACCCGCAGAGCGACGGCAAGCCGATCAAGTCCAACCAGCTCTACCTGCCCAAGGACAAGCCGGTGCGCTTCTACGTCAAGGCGCTGGACGTCATCCACGACTTCTGGGTGCCGGCGTTCCGCATGAAGGTCGACGCCGTGCCGGGCATCGAGACGCGCTATCGCATCACGCCCAACCGCCTGGGCAACTACCCGGTCGTGTGCGCGGAGCTCTGCGGCCTCGGTCACGCGGTCATGCGCAACACCGCCCGTGTCGTGACGCCCGCCGAGTTCGACAAGTGGCTGGCCGAGCAGCAGGCGCCCGCCGAGGCCGCCGCGGGCAGTGGCGCGTCGGACGAGGCCGACGGCAAGACGCTGTTCACCGACGGCAACGGCACGGCGACGGCGTGCGGCGCGTGCCACACGCTCGCCGACGCGGGCACCGCCAGCGAGACCGGGCCGAACCTCGACGAGACCTTGCCGGGCAAGGATGCCGCGTACATCGAAGAGGGCATCGTCGCGCCCGACGCCAAGATTGCGCCAGGCTTCCAGGCGGGGGTCATGCCGAAGAACTACGGCGATACCCTCTCCGACGAGGAGCTCCAGGCCCTCGTGAAGTACCTCGGCGAGGTGGCCGGGAAGTGAGCACACGATGAGGAGGTCGAAGCGCTAGATGGTCGCCAAGTTCCGCGGACCGGGCATGTACAGGGCGGCCTGGGGCACCGTCCTCGCCATCGCGCTGTCGTACGCGATCATCGCGATCTTCCGCATCTGGTACGACCTCGATCCGGTCATCGACGGCTACGCCGTCCTCGAGCTCGCGCTGTTCCTCTCGCCCATCGGGTTCCTGGTGGGCCTGGGGGCGTTCGACTACTGGTTCCGCTGGGCCTCGGGCCGGCCCACGGTGCCCGACGACCACTCCGGCCACGGCGCGCACTCCTGGCGCGACTACTTCAAGGTCAACACCGACCACAAGGTCATCGGCATCCAGTACGTCGTGACCTCGTTCTTCTTCTTCTTCGTCGGCGGCCTGTTCGCGATGCTC
>DASZDB010000260.1:0-1851 GCA_035942495.1 Solirubrobacteraceae bacterium | reverse complement strand
GAGCCGGCGACCGAAGCCGAGGTCGTCGAGGCCGACCTGCGCGAGCGCGCGGAGAAGGCCGACGCCTATCTCGCGATGGCGCAGCGCACCCAGGCCGACTTC
Organism: Solirubrobacteraceae bacterium; assembly: GCA_035942495.1. Taxonomy (GTDB): domain Bacteria; phylum Actinomycetota; class Thermoleophilia; order Solirubrobacterales; family Solirubrobacteraceae; genus CADCVQ01. The sequence continues at coordinate 1,749 of DASZDB010000260.1, read as the reverse complement.
GAGAACTACCGCAAGCGCACCACGCGCGACGTGCGTGCGGCCGAGGTGCGCGGCATGAGCCGCTTGGCGCGCGAGTTGCTGCCCGCGCTGGACAACCTCGACCGCGCGCTGGCGGCCGTCGAGGGTTCCGCCGAGGACGCGGAGCACCACCTGACGAAGGGCATCCGGCTCGTGCAGTCCGAGCTGACGGCGGCGCTGGGGCGCGCGGGTATCACGAGCTACGCGCCGGGCGGCGAGCGCTTCGATCCCGAGCAGCACGAGGCCGTCGCCCAGCGTCCCGTGGAGGGAACCGAGGCCGGCACGATCGTCGAGGTGCTGCAGTCCGGCTACCGGCTCAACGGCGCGGTCCTGCGGCCGGCGAGGGTGATCGTCGCCGGGTGACGGTGAGGTAGAAGATGGCGGTCCAGGATCACTACAAGGTGCTCGGCGTCGAGCGAAAGGCCTCGCAGGACGAGATCAAGAAGGCCTACCGCAAGCTCGCACGCAAGTACCACCCCGACAAGAACCCGGGCGACGCGAAGGCCGAGGAGCGCTTCAAGCAGATCTCCCAGGCCCACGACGTCCTCGGCGATCCCGACAAGCGCAAGGAGTACGACCGCGCGCTGACCAACCCGTTCTCGAACGTCGGGCGCGGCGGCAGCGGCCAGCCCGGGTTCGACACGGGCGGCTTCGGCGACATCCTCTCCGACCTCTTCGGGCAGGCGGCGGGGCGACGCGGCGGCACAGGCGGCGGCTCACGGCCGCGCGCGGAGCGTGGGCGCGATCTCGAGGCCGAGGTCACGATCGGCTTCGACCAGGCGATCAAGGGTGCTCAGGTGCCGATCTCCGTGCCCACGTACGAGCGCTGTCCGACCTGCGCCGGCACGGGCGCCAAGCCCGGCACCGCCCCGGTCGTCTGCCCGCGCTGCGCCGGCCGAGGGGTCGAGATCGAAGGCCAGGGCCTGTTCTCGATCTCGACGCCCTGCTCGCGCTGCGGCGGCGCCGGGACCATCATCGAGGACCCCTGCCCGACCTGTCACGGCGAGGGGCGCCGGCGCACGGTCAAGCGCTACCGCGTAAACGTGCCAGCAGGCGTGCGCGAGGGCAGCCGGATCCGGCTCGCCGGCAAGGGCGAGCCCGGTCGCAACGGCGGTACCTCGGGCGATCTGTTCGTCGAAACGCACGTGCAGGAGTCCCCGGTCTTCGAGCGCAAGGGCGACAACGTCGAGGTCGAGGTTCCGCTCACGCTGCCCGAGGCGCTGCGCGGCGCGGAGATCGAGGTCCCGACGCTCGACGGGCGCAAGACGCTGCGTGTCCCGCCCGGGACACGTCCCGGCAGCATCCAGCGCCTGCGCGGCGAGGGCCCGCCGCGCCTGGGCAAGCCGGGCCGGGGCGACATCCGCTACCGCTTCGTGTTGGATATGCCCGACAAGCTGACGGCCGAACAGGAGGCTGCGGTGAGCGATCTGGCGAAGGTCTTCAACGGCAACCCGCGCAAGGGGCTGTTTCAGACATGAGCACACAACGGCGCACGACGACCAAGACCACGACCCGGATCGAGGTCTCCTCCGACCGCGGCGTGTTCATGATCTCCGTCGCCGCCGAGCTGGCCGACATGCACCCGCAGACGCTGCGCATGTACGAGCAGCGCGGTCTGATCGAACCCAAGCGCTCGCCGAAGGGCACGCGGCTGTACTCCCACCAGGACGTCGAGCGCCTGCGCCGCATCCAGCAGATGACCGCCGAGCTCGGCCTGAACCTGGCCGGCGT
>DASZDB010000259.1:0-1500 GCA_035942495.1 Solirubrobacteraceae bacterium | reverse complement strand
GTGTCGCGCGCGGCCAGGGCGATCAGGGCGGCGGCGACGAACACGCCGCCGGCGGCGCCGAGCAGCAGCGGCGCGCCGACGAGCGCCGCGATCACGAGCCCCGGCAGCATCGCGTGCGCCAGCGATTCGGCGGCGTACGTGTGGCGCAGGTGCAGCAGCCAGACGCCGAGCGCGCCGCACGTCGCGCCGAGGATCACGACCTCGAGGAGCGCGCGCTGCAGCAGGCCCGAGCGCAGGATCTCCATCAGACGGGCGATCCCATCAATGCACGTGCGAGTGATGCTGGATGGCGACCGCGCGGTGACCGCAGTCGAGCATCACGATCTCCTCGCCGTACGTCGCCTCGAGCACGGCGTTCGTGAGCGTCTGGGCCGGCGGTCCATAGGCGATCTGGGCGCCCGCGAGGCACAAGACCCGATCCCAGCGGCGTGCCTGGTCGACGTCGTGGGTGGCGATCAGCAGCACGCGACCTTCGGCACGCAGGTCGTCGAGGATGCGCACGATCGCCTCCTCACTCGTGCGGTCCACGCCCGCGAACGGCTCGTCGAGCAGCAGCACCCCGGCGTCCTGCACGAGCGCGCGCGCGATCAGGACGCGCTGGCGCTGCCCGCCCGACAGCGCGCCGAAGCGCGCGCCCGCGCCGTCCGCCAGCCCGACGCGCTCGAGCGCCTCCCGTGCGAGCGCGCGGTCGCGCGCCGCGATCCGGCGAAACCAGGGCGTGCGCGCGTACGCGCCCATGAGCGCGACGTCGAGCGCGCTGACGGGAAAGTCCAGGCGCGAGCGCTCCGTCTGCGGGACGTAGGCGAGCGTGCCGTGCACCGTGGTGCTGCCGGTGACGGCGGCAAGCTCGCCGAGCAGGGCGCGAAAGAGCGTGGTCTTGCCGCCACCGTTGGGCCCGAGGACGGCGACCGTCTGGCCGGCGGTCGCCGTGAACGTCACGTCGCGCAGTGCCACGGGCGCGCTCCCGTACGCGGCGGAGAGTTCGTTGACCTCGATCCCGGAGGGGGCGCGGGCCGTGCCGGGTCCGGTGGCGGTCGTGGCGTGCGGCGTGCTCATGGTGTCGCCGTTCGCATCCGGATCGCGCCGGCGAGCGCGACGAGCGCGAACAGGCCACCGCCGAGCACGGCGATCGCGGGTCCCGGCGGCAGGTCGAGGTGATAGGCCAGCAGCAGCCCGCAGACACCCTCGGCGGCAGCGAGCGCGACGGCGGCGCCGAGCAGCCCGCGCAGCGAGCCGGTCAGCAGGCGGGCCGTCGCGGCGGGGACGACGAGCAGCGTCGAGACGAGCAGCGCGCCGACCGCCGGCAGCACCGCGACGACGGTGAGCGCCAGCAGCGCGAGCAGCAGCCGATCGCCGTGCGCCGCGCGCACGCCGAGCGCCGGCGCGCCGCTCGGGTCGAAGCCGGTCGCCAGCCACGTGCGCGCGAGCGCCGCGGTCGCCAGCAGTGCGGCGAGCGCGGCGGCGGCGGCGAGCGCGATGTCGCCGTCGCCGAGGCCGAGC
>DASZDB010000258.1:0-5255 GCA_035942495.1 Solirubrobacteraceae bacterium | reverse complement strand
GCCCTACGACGTTCAGGCCCTGCGCGGCGCGCTCGCCGATGCTCGTCTCAAACAAGATCACGGCCTTGTCGGCCTCGACGATCTCGTCGGTCACGGTCACGGCACCGAGTTCCTCTGCGAGCACCCCGAAGAGAAAGTCGGCGATCTCCTTGCCGCGCATCGGCTGATCATGAACGGCGACATGGATGAGGACGTCGTCGGCGAGCGCATCGAGGATCGCGGTCGTGTCCCAGCGCTCGAGCGCATCGACGTATGAGAGCCGCCAAGCCGTCATCGCTGCCAACCTAGTCGCTACGCCGTCAAACGCGCCCGTGTGGTTATGCGACGCTTCGCATCTAGCTGTCGAGCCGAACTGCGATGCAGGCACAGATCAGCACGAACCCCGCGAGCAGCAGCCACGAGCGAATGGCCTGAAAGCGCTCCCAGCGTGCTCTGGTCTGCTTCCAGTCCGTAGGCGGGTTGTCGGGATCCCATCTCCCCGTCTGCAGGTTGATCGGGACGTTGACGACGAGAGTCGAGATCACCGCAGTGGCCAGCGAGAGCGCAGCCGCGGTGGCCAGTCCGCGCGTCCAGCCGCCTTCATCCCAGACGCTGATCACGAAGGTGATCGCGCCGATCAGCGTCAGCGGCATCAGGATCGGCATGACGCGGCCGAAGGACGTCAGCAGTCCCTGCTCGACCGCGATGAACTCGCGTTGTGGCAAGCGTCGCGTGATCGGATGCACGAACGCGTAGGACCCGAACTCGGCGCACGCGGTGAAGCCGGTCAGGACCAGGATCAAGAACGCGAACCAGTCCAACGTCGGTGCAGTATCGCGCAACCCGGCCTAGCGGTCGCGGTGGCGACTACTGCCGTGGGAGCAGGCGCCGCTGGCCGATTGATTCGCCGGAGCCGATGCCCTGGGCGTTGCAGCGGCGGATGAGGCCTGCTCGCACGACTTGGACAACGAGTTCGTCGAGCTCGAGGTCGAATCGAGTAGCGGGTCCCTTAGCGGGACGTCCTCGAGCGCGCGGCCGGCTGCATGCGGGCAAGCGCGGCACATCGGCTTGGCGGATGCTGACCGCATATCGCTCCGCCGCGAGCGTGTTCAGCGCCGTCTCTGCGCTCCGGTTCTCGCGCGCCCGCGCGGGTAACCGCGCCGGCCGGGGCTCATCCGAAGGAGGAGTGCATGTCCGCCCTGCTGGTCGGCTATGCCCGCGTCTCAACCCAGCATCAGGACCTCACCGCGCAACGCGACGCACTGGCCGCGCTCGGCGTACCGGTCGAGCGCACCTACGTTGATCACGGCCTGACCGGAACCGACCGTGATCGCCCGGGACTGCGCGAGGCGCTGGCGGCCTGTCGCAGCGGCGACACCCTGGTCGTCACAAAGCTCGACCGGCTCGCGCGGTCGCTGCCCGACGCGCGCGACATCCTCGAAGACCTCACGGCCCGCGAGGTCAAGCTCAGCATCGGCGGGTCGGTGCACGACCCCACCGACCCCATCGGGCGCCTGCGGTTCAACGTGCTGGCGATGGTCGCCGAATTTGAGTCTGACCTTATCCGGCTGCGCACCAAGGAGGGGATGCGCGTCGCCAAGGCCAAAGGGCATCTGCGTGGCCGGCCGCCCAAGCTCAACCCGCGCCAAGAGGCGCACCTCGTGATGCTGCACCGCGCCGGCGAGCACAGCACCGCCGAACTCAGCGACCTGTTCGGCGTCGGACGCTCAACCGTCTACCGAGTCATCGAACGCGACCGCGGGCGCCGAAAGCACCCGAGCGCCTCACGCCCGGGAAGCGCGATCCGATAGCCGAACGTCAAGCGGGACGCGCGCTCTGGCTCCGCGCGTTTCGGGCGCCGGCGCGCCGCGTTATATCGAGCCGCGATCGGGGGCAGCGGTTAGGAGATCGAGATCGTGTTGACGGCGGGATCGGTCGGCGTCCGCGGGGCTACTTCGGCGTATTCGTATTTGGTTCCGGGCTTGGATCCCGGCTTGCCGAAGCCGAAGCCGGCCGATTCGAGGACTGCGACCGCGTCGAGGATCTTGAAGAAGCCGCCGGCGCCGGTGGTGGGCAGTCCGGGGACCTCCTCGCGCTGCGTGAACTTCGCGTAGGCGCGGTCGTTGCCGAGCTTGCCGAGCGACTGCAGGGCGAGCGCGCGGTGGACGGCCTCGGTGGCCATGATCTCCGCGGCGTAGCGCGCGAACTTCGAGCCCATGAGGTTGCCCTGCCGTGCGAACACGGTTGTTGCCAGCAGGTAGGCGTTGATGAAGACCTGGTCTCCCACCACAAGCGTCGTGAGCAGGCTCTCCGGCGACGCGAACACCTCGTCGGGCACGTAGATCGTCGTGGTGGCGGGCTTGCCACCGACGGCCCTGGAGGTCAGCAGTTCGTAGTGGTTTTTCTCCTGCTGAGCGGCGGCCCGGACGTTGCGTAGCGTGACCGCGTCGAGGCTGCCGGCGAGCTTCTCGGCGCCGATCGTGTTGACGATCGTCGCGAGCACCTCGGCCGTCGCGGCGATCGTCGTGATGTTCTCGACCGAGTTCTCGGCGCTGGTCTTGACGGCTGCGAACGCATCGTTGGAGGCGTAGCCCAGCAGCCCGACCGATCCGAGCGCCGCCGCCGTCGTCGCGACGAGCGTGCGACGAGTGCTGGCCGGCTGGTGCGCGTTCTGACGGTCGATCGTGTCAAACAGGTGGTTCGTGACCTCGGACATGCAGCTCCCTTTTGAGCGCGCCTGAGTCGCGCGTATGCCGGTTCAGGACGAGGCTCCGACAGCCTCGTTCGCTACAGCGGGCGCCGGGCGCGCGCGGATCAGTCACCGGCGCGCTCGCGTTCACGCCTGCTGGTCCAAGCCGATCGCCGCCGGCCCATCAGCGCTCGAGATTGCGGGTGCCGCGAGAGCTTCGCGGCTGCCATCGTCGCTGCGGTAGGCGGCGGCTGAACGGCGCTGCGCCGGGTCGCGCCGTCGCCGGCGATCCCACGTTTGGCCGTGCCGGGCGGGGGGTTTCCGGCGGGGGAACGCACTCGATCCAGGAGGTGGGCACGTGAGTACCGAGCAAGCTGGAGTACCGCAGGCTTCCGCGGTCGCGCAGCAGATCCACCACGAGACGACCACTCTCAATCAACGGCAAGAGGCGCATTCGTCGCGCCTGTCAGCTGTCGCCACCTCACTCACGCCAGGTCGCTCGACCGTGCGCGCCATCGGCAACGCCCTGAGTTGCCTGCTGCGTCCCTACCCCATCGACGACGCCGATCCGCGCGGTACTCGGCGGCGGATCGCGACGGCCGGCGCAAGCGGCGCCGGAGCTGTGGCAGTGGGGATCGCCATGCGGCGGCGCGCCCGGCGGACGTGACGCACCGCATGCGAATGCGAGATCCGAAGGCCGCCGAGCCGATCAACGCCGTCAAGATCGGCGTCGCGGCGGGCGCGGCCGGGACCGCGGCGATGACCGCGGCACAGATGGCGTACTACAAGGCGACGCGATCACACCCAAGCAACGTCCCGGTTCAGGTCGCGCGCAGGATCGCCAGCGGCGTCTTGCATCGCGACCTGCCCCCGCCGCAAGGCGGTGTGGACACCGTTCTGAACAACGCGATGCACTGGATCTACGGCACCAGCTGGGGTGCGCTGTTCGGGCTTGCGGCCGCGGGCCGCCGGCCCGGCGCCGGCATCGTGTTCGGGCTGGTCGTGTGGGGCGCGAGCCTGGTGCATCTGCCCGCGATGAAGCTCGCGCCGCCGGTGTGGGAGCAGGATCCCGAGACGATCGCTCCCGACGTCGGCTTTCACCTGCTCTACGGCACAGCGACCGCCGCCGCCTACCGCGCGATGCGCTGATCGGCTGGATGCCGCATCCGGACACTGACCCTCACCCGCACGCGGCTGGGTGCGATCCACGACAACGGGCGCATCCGCGCGAGCCCTACGGGTAATACACGCGCGATGACGATCCGCTCTGAAGCAGCCGAAGACCCGGTGACGCTTCGTACGGAGCTCGAGTCGATCGTGGTGCGCGCCAGCGCCCTCGGGTTCTCGCCTCAACGCGTCGCCACCGCGCTGCGGATCGACCCAGACGACCTGGCACAGATCAAGCTACGCCACGGACTCGCGAGCCACTCGGACCGCTGACGCCGCGGCGCCGCACGCTCCAACGAACTACGCGCTGATTGACGGCATCGTTTCGCGCATGGTGGCCCATGGGGGGGCCCAGCTCCGACCTCGCGCCTGGTTCAGGACGCCGGCGCACGCACGTCAGCTGTCGTCGCGCTGAGCGCCGAACTCGTTGGCACAGCTGAACCCGGACACGAGGACGGTGAGACGCGGGCCCGGTAGCTCAGGCGGCGCCCATCGAAGGCGGAAGTACGTTCCTACGCGATCTTCAGGGTGACTGCGCCGAGGGTCTGTATCTCAGCTTTGACCTCGTCGCCAGGTTGGATTGCGACGTGGGTGAGGGCACCGCACAGGATGTGGTCTCCGCGCTGAAGCTGCTCGCCGGCGGCCGCGAGGAGCTGCGCTACCGCGCGCACCACATCGCCGTGATCGGCGCCTGCTGTCGCTGACGCGCGGAGGTTCCCGTTGACCAGTAGCCGGCCCTCTCGGCGGCTCGGATCGATCCGATGCGCGGGGCCGAGCACGAATGCTCGGTGAAACGCGTTCTCGACGACGATTCCCTCAAGGTCGGCGGGCGGCCGACTGACGTCCACGATCTCGAGTGCGACGGCTGCGCCCACGACGGCAGCTCGCGCCGTGTCTGCGTTGGCATCGGCGGCGACGTCTTCGCCGATCACGAGCGCGACCTCTGTCTCCGCGCGCAGCTGCACCCCGTCCTGGGGGCTGTAGCTCTCGCCGGTCGCGAGCAGCGTGCCGGTCGTGAGGTAGCCGATGATCGGCTCGCGGCCGATGACCGCTTCGACTTCCGGAAAGTTCAAGCCCAGCTTCCACCCGATCCGGCGCTCGCCACCGTCCAAGGCTGCTCGCCAGCGGGCAAGTTGTGCACTCAGCGCCGCGGCTACCCGTGGATGCACATCGCTCATCGCGTGCCCGAAGCGGAACCGCCCGCCCATGACCAACCGCCCGCCCATGACCAGCCGGCGTCATCGTCGGAGTCGATTTGCAGCAGTAGGCACATCCCGTCGCACGCGTCGGGAGGATCGGGCGGCTGCAGCGGGTTGGGATGGCCGAGCATGCGGTGAATCGCCCGGTCGCCGTCGGCGTGGACCGCCTCTGCGTAAGCGATGACCTGCGGCCACGACAGCCCGCTCCGCCTCGAGCGCCG
>DASZDB010000257.1:0-5861 GCA_035942495.1 Solirubrobacteraceae bacterium | reverse complement strand
ACTTCACAGCGACGATCGGCGAGCCGCCGGCGCGCTACCTCAGTGCGAGTCGAGCACCCGGTCGATCAGCCCGTACTCCGCCGCCTGCTGCGCGGTGAAGAAGCGGTCGCGCTCCATCTCGCGGTGGACCTCCTCCTCGGGCTTTCCGGTCGCCTTCGCGTAGATCTCGTCCACCCGCTTGCGCGTCTTCATGATCTCGCGGGCGTGGATCTCGATGTCGGTCGACTGCCCCTCGAAGCCGGCGGACGGCTGGTGGATGAGGATCCGGCTGTTGGGCAGCGAGAAGCGCTTGCCCTCCGCGCCCGCGGTCAGCAGCAGCGAGCCCATCGACATCGCGATGCCCATGCACATCGTCTGGATGTCCGGCTTGACGAACTGCATCGTGTCGTAGATCGCCATGCCCGCGTAGATCGAGCCGCCGGGCGAGTTGATGTACAGCGAGATGTCCTTTTCGGGATCCTCGGATTCGAGGTGCAGCAGCTGGGCGACGATCAGGTTCGCGACCTGGTCGTTGACGGCGGTGCCGAGGAAGATGATGCGCTCGTTGAGCAGGCGCGAGTAGATGTCGTACTCGCGTTCGCCGCGCGCGCTGCGCTGAACCACTGAGGGGACGAGAGGCATCCGCGCATCCTAGTGGTCGGGTGAGGTGCGCCCACTAGCCTGGGCTGTGTGACCAACGCGCTCAGCATCCGCGGTCTGACGAAGCGCTACGACGCGACGCGTGGCGGCCGGCCCTGGCCGCTGCGACGCGGTGAGGCCGCCGGGGGCGCGGGTGACACGGGCGGCTTCCTCGCCGTGCAGGACTTCGACCTCGAGATCGAGGCCGGCAGCTTCTTCGGCCTGCTGGGCCCCAACGGCGCCGGCAAGACGACGATCATCAGCGCCGTCTGCAACCTCATCCGCGTCACGAGCGGCGAGATCGACATCTTCGGCGAGCGCCACGACGCGATGGCCGCGCGGCGGATGGTCGGCCTCGCCGAGCAGGACGTCAACCTCGACCGCTTCCTCGACGTCGAGGAGACGCTGCTCTACCACGGCGGCTACTTCGGGATGAAGCGTCCCGAGGCGCGCCGGCGCGCGCACGAGATGATGGACGTCTTCGACCTGCGCGCGAAGGCCGGCGTGCGCGCCCCCAAGCTGTCGGGCGGCATGCGGCGACTCCTGTTGCTCGCGCGCGCGCTCATGCACGAGCCGCGCCTGGTCATCCTCGACGAACCGACCGCGGGCGTCGACTTCGAGCTGCGTTTGGAGCTGTGGCGCTACATCCACCGCCTGCACGACGAGGGCACCACGATCCTGCTCACGACGCACTACCTCGAGGAGGCCGACGAGCTCTGCGAGGAGATCGCGCTCATCCGCGGCGGGCGGCTCATCGCCCGCGATTCGGCCGACGGGCTGCGCTCGGCGTACGGCGCCGATTCCCTCGCCGACGCCTACGTGCGCGCGATGGGCGCGGCGCCTGCAAGCAGCTGACCGACGCGACCTTTAGCTTTGGGATAGGTTTCGGCTATCGCGGCTAGGGTACGGTCGCGGTGGATCCAGCATTCGCGACAGGGATCGGTGGGCGCGGATGCAACACGAGTGGGAGGGAACACGCATGACCCGTAACAAGATCGGGGCATTTGCGCTAGTTATCGGCAGCCTTGTCATCTTTGCTTTGCCCGCCGGCTCGTTCGGCAGCAGCAGCGCTGAAATGAAGGCCGCGCGCGAAGCCCTTGTGAAGGCGGGCCAGCAGCTGCAGGCCGGTCTCGAGAGCACCGTCCAGAAGACCGGCGACGCGACGGCCGGCCTTGTCAACAAGACGAAGGCCCGCGTCCAGAAGGCGACGGACGCCAGGTCCCGCGCCACCGCGACCGATCCGCCGACGCAGCCGCCGCTGCACGGCGCCAACCCGCACGGCCAGGGCACCGTCGGCGTCGTCGACGTCGACCCGAGCGCCGAGCGTCCGCTGGCCGCCGACCCCGACGGCGGAGACTCCGGCGAGGACATCGTCGTCGGACGTGCGCGTGGCGAGCGCAATGCCGACGGCACGTACCACGGCCACATCTCGGCCCTCGGCCTCTTCGGCAACGACGTGATCCCGGTCGACACCGCACAGGGCGAGACGAAGACCGGCCCGGCCGAGGCGCTTCAGCGGGAAGTGCTCGATCCGATCTGCGCCGGTACACAGGTCTGCCTCGGTGTCCTGACGATGGACTCGACCACGAACGCGAACGGCTCGACGAACGACTTCGCGGTCGCCAGGGCGTCGCTGCTGGGTCTCGGCGTCGGCGCAGCCGAGAGCAACGGCACGATCGTCACGGACGCCAACTGCCAGACCGCGATCGGCACCGCCAGGACGGCGAACGTGACGACGAGCACCGGCTCCATCGCGGCGGCAGCGAACTCGAGCAGCACGTCGCGGTCCTGCCGCGGCCAGGCTCCGGTCGTCACGAACACCTCCGAGGTCATCGGCCTCGGCGGAACCGGCGTTCCGCTGCCGGCCGCCGGCTGTGCGAACGGCACGCCGGACACGCAGGCGGGCCTGCCGGGCCTGCTGCCGATCATCTGCAACGCCGAAGAGCTGGTGGGCAACAACGCCGGCGTCCGTGAGGCGCTCGACGTCTTCGCGCTGCAGGTCGGCACGAACTCGCTGCTGAAGGAGACGACGGCGGCCGCCGAGTCGCTGAGCGTCGCACCTGAGGCCGGCACGCAGTGCACCGACGGGATCGACAACGACGGCGACGGCGTCGCCGACACGAACGACCCCGGCTGTCACACCGACAACAACGCGGCCAACCCGGCCTCGTTCGATCCGACCGACAACGACGAGACCGATCGCAGGGCGCCGACCGGCGGCTCCGGCGGCGACGACGACGGCGGCGACGCCGCGCAGTGCTCTGACGGCCGCGACAACGATGGCGACGGCGTCATCGACGAGGACGATCCGGGCTGCCACGAAGGCAACAACATCAACAATCCGTACAACCCCGACGATGACTCCGAGGGCAGCGACGGCGGCGGTGGCGGCGGCGCAGGCGCCGGCTCCGGCGCCCTCGACGACGCCGCCCTGCCGTTCACCGGCACCGACGTCATCGGCATCGCGCTGGCGGGTCTGCTCGTCTTGGCGGGCGGCCTGCTGCTGCGTCGCCGGGAGGACGGGCGTACCGTCGCGTAGATGCGGCGTGGCTTCACCGCAGCGCTGACACGGCGCCGCCTCGGCGGCGCCGTGTTGCTGTTGGCGGGCATCGTCGTCGCGGCGATCGTGCTGTGGCCCAGCGGGGACGATCGCGCGGAGACCAAGCCGCTGCCGATCCGGATCGTCTCGGTCCCTCCGCTCGGGCTCGGCTTCGTCCATCCGCGCGACTGGAAGCGCACGGTCAGCCGTGAGGTCATCCGCCTGACGAGCCCGGACGGCACGCTCGTGCTGATCTTCTCATCGCCGTTCGACAGGCCGGGGACCGGGTTCGCGAAGTCGGAGGCCAAGGACGCGCTGCTCAAACGGCTGGCGCCGGCCAAGGTCGTCCGCGAGGGGCGATCTCCGCTCGGGCGTGCCGGCAACGTGCAGAGCTTCGAGGTCACCGGCGAGCGCAGCGAGCGGCTCGTGCGCGCGCTCGTGCACGTCGCCAGCAGCCAGTGGCGCACCTACGTGGTCACGATGATCACCGGGGAGAACCCGTCGCGCCGCAGGGTCACCCAGGCGCGCCGGATCCTGCAGACGGTGAGCTTCAGCAAGCCGCGCAAGATCTGACGTTCCCGACATCCGGACCGGCGCGACCTTCTAGCCTCGAAGCGGTGACCGCTCTGCTCGATCGCCATCGCGGGCTGCTCGCGCTCGCGTTGCGCGAGACCGACCGCGTGCTCAAGCTGTGGTCGCAGACGATCGTCGCACCGGTGCTCGCGTCGTTTCTGTTCATCCTCGTGTTCGGGCTGTCGCTCGGCGGACGGATCCGCGAGATCGGCGGCGTGGAGTACGACGTGTTCATCGTGCCGGGCCTCATTGCGATGGCGATGGCGCAGGCGGCGTACTCCAACAACTCCTCGTCGGTCTTCCAGGCGCGCTCGGACCGCTACATCAACGACGTGCTGTCGGCGCCGATGCGCCCGTGGGAGGTCAACCTCGGCCTCGCGATCGGCGGCGTCGTGCGCGCGCTGGCGATCGGCGCCGGGTTGTTCGTGCTCGCGATCGCGGTCACCGACGTGCCGGTGCGCGAGCCGTTCGTGCTCGTGCTGGCGATGCTGATCCTGCTCGTCCTGTTCGCGTCGCTGGGGGTGATCGTCGGCGTCTACGCCGAAACGTGGGACCAGGCCGGTTTCGTGAACAACATCGTCATCCTGCCGCTGAGCTTCCTCGGCGGCGTGTTCTACTCGGTCGATCTGCTGCCGACGCCGTGGCAGGAGATCAGCCACGTCAACCCGATCTTCTTTCTCATCAACGCGATTCGCTACGGCTTCCTCGGACATAGCGACGTGCCGGTCGTGATCGCGCTCGGGGTCACGGCCGCGCTCGCGCTGGCCTGCGCGTTGTGGAGCGCGGCGATGTTCCGCTCGGGCCGGCGGCTGAAGGCCTAATGGAGCGTCGGCGTCGGCCCCCGGCGGGGCCGCGTCTCGCCGGCGGTTCTGGGAGGCTTGCGCAGCCGTGTTCGCGCTGAACCTGCCGAACGTCCTGACGCTGCTGCGGATCCTGCTGGTCCCCGTGCTCGTCGTCGTGCTGCTCGGCGAGACCGAGAACGGCGACCTGTGGGCAGCGCTCGTCTTCGGCGTGGCGTCCGCGACGGACGCGATGGACGGCTACCTTGCGCGGTCGCGCAACGCGATCACGTCGTTCGGAAAGCTCATGGACCCGATCGCCGACAAGCTGCTGATCATCGCCGCGCTCGTCGCGCTCGTCTCGCTCAACCGGCTGGCGGCGTGGGTCGCGATGGTGATCATCGCCCGCGAGCTGACCGTCACCGTGACGCGCATGCAGGCGACCCAGCACGGCCTGATCATCGCGTCGAGCTGGTGGGGCAAGGCGAAGACGATCGTGCAGGTCGCCGCGATCTTCTTCCTCATCGCCGTCGGCGATCCGTCGCCGGCGTGGGTCGACGCGCTCGTCTACGCGGCGGTCGCGATCACGATCGTCAGCGGCGTGGACTACTTCTTCGGGCTGCGCCGCGTGCTGCGCGAGGCCGACGAGCGGCGCGAAGCGGCGGCCGGCGCCGCAGCGGCCGCCGAGACGAAGCCGACCGCGCCGTAGCCGGGATGTGCGGCGGCGCGCCGCCGGGGGCGGGCGTCAGCGCCCGGCGGCGTCGAGCCAGTCGCGCTTGGACACGTGGTGCAGCGCGTGCTCGCCCGTCGCCAGCTCGCGGCGCAGCTCGCCGAGCAGGCCGAAGCGCTCGGCGATGACGTTGTGCTGGTGGATCGTCTCGAGGTTCTCCTGGCGCGCGCTGACGAAGTGCGCGTCGCTGAGGTCCGGGAGCCGCTCGACGACGCCGCCGATCATCTCGCGCACGCAGTCTTCCACGAAGCGCGGCTGGCGATGGGCCTTCTCGACGACCGCCGCCTCGTCGGTGCGCTTCATGAGCTCGTAGATCTCAGAGGACATCGACCCCTCGACGATGTCGAGCAGGGTGCGCGCGTCGATCTGCGTCGTGCAGCCCTCGGGCATGCCGATGTGCAGCGTCCCGAGCCCGCGCTGGTTGTGCGTGGCGACCGGCACGTGGTCGAAGATGCGCTCGACCTCGTCCTCGCTGAAGCCGTCGTCGAGCAGTCGCGCGCGCGACGTGCCCATGACGAGCTGCTGCGCGCAGGGGCAGGCGGTCATGCCCTGGGCGGCGACGCCCACGAGCCGCCGCGTTCCGGCCGCGGAGGCCACGGCGACGCCGTACAGCGTGTAGATC
>DASZDB010000256.1:0-6539 GCA_035942495.1 Solirubrobacteraceae bacterium | reverse complement strand
CGCTCGGCCTGCGGGCCCGTGGCGGTCGCGTCGTCGCCGCTGCCCGCCTGCACGGCCGCGGCGCCGCCGGCTCCGGCCGTGACGAGCACAACACCGGCGATCAGGATGCGCTTGAGGTTCTTGGTCACACGTTCTCCTCCTTCTTCTTGAGGGACTACCCAAAGTACGCACATACGATGAGATGACGGTGAGCGCTCTGCGTCAGCGGACAGGGCGCTCGGCCGCGGATGGTGTGCTCCTGCTCATGTCGGCCGGGCCGCGCGACGATATGAACACCATGCGAGCGCTCGTCGTCCTGGTCGGGTCTGCGCTCGCCTCGCTGCTGATGGCCGGCTGCGGCGACTCGACGGCGCCGAGCGCGGGCGGAACGGCGGGCCGAGCGCTGACGATCGACGCTCGCGCCGGCCGTGTTGGCAGCGTCCGCCTCGGTGATCCGCCGGCGACCGCCGCCGCGACGTTCGGCCGGGGCAGGGACGATCTGAATCTCGGTGGCGACCCGCTCGGAACCGACCCGGAGGAGATCGGTTCCCCGTTCAACTACTCCTTCCCGTTCCCCTGCGACGAGCCTCTGCGACCGAAATCCGCCACAAGCGGGGTCGAGGAGCTCGGCATCAGCGAGGTGAGCTATCGCGGGGCCGGCGCGACGTTCTGCAGGCGACGTGCCTTCATCCTGCTCGTCAGCAGCCGCGGCTCGGCGACGACCGCAGGGGCGCGGATCGGCCAGTCACTCGACGACGCTCAGCGGGCACATCCGATGCTGCGCTGTGACACCTCCAGCGGCGCGACCACCCACCCCGAGCGGCCGGTGTACCGGTATTGCACGGGGCGCATCGCGACCGAGCGCTACCTGTGGCTGGGGCAGGATCCCGTCAGCTCGATCGCGGTCAGCACGATCCCGTTGCGGTGACGCGCGACCGCCGGCACGACCGCATCCCGGGATCGCGCAGCGTGCGCGTGACGAAGGCCGTTGCCGCCGGTCGGGGCGCGCCGAGTGCGGATATCGCACCTTGTGCGCCCCGATGGCGAGCGCCATGGCTCAGCGCAGCAGCCGCGGGCGCGTCGCCTCGATGACCGCGGGCAGCAGCTTCGCGTCCTCGACGCCGCGCCGGCTCAGGCCCAGCCGCAGGATGCCCGGGCGCGCGGTCGCCGGCGACCCCGCCGACCAGACGAAGTTGCCGAGGCTGTAGGCGATCAGCCGGCGACCCGCGAGGCGCCGGACCGGCTGCAGGACGTGCGGGTGCGCGCCGATCACCGCGCCGGCGCCGCGCCGATCGCCGCCTGCGCGAATGCGCGCTGGCGGGCGTTCTCGGCGGTCGCGCGCTCATCGCCCCAGTGCAACGTCGCCACGACGACATCGGCGCGCCGGCGGGCGGCGCGGACACCGGCCGCGACGGCCGGCAGCGTCGCCTGCGACGTGCCGGGGCGCCCGGGACCGGCGAAGAACGACGCGGGGCCGATGTCCGAGAAGCCGACGAACGCGACCCGCAGGCCGAGGCGGGTGACGACCCGCGGCTCGCGCGCGGATGCGAGCGTGTGTCCGGCGCCGACCGGCACGGCGCCGGTGTCGCGGACCGCCCGCACGGTGTCCAGCAGCGCCGCCATGCCGAAGTCGCCGGCGTGGTTGTTGGCGAGGTGGAGCACGTCGAGGCCGGCGGAGCCGCACGACGGCGCGCAGGTCCCGCGGGCGGCCGCGGAAGTGGTACGCCTTCTCGACCGGTGCGCCGCGATGGGAGATTGCGCACTCGAGGTTGCCGAAGGCGATGTCGGCGCGCCGCAGCGTCGGCGCGACGCCGCGCCAGGATGCCGCGCACCACGCTGCTGCGTGACGCTCAGCACGCTGCTGCGTGACGCTCAGCACGCCGTCGCCGAAGCTCGTGTCGCCGAACGCCGCCAGCGTAACGTCGCGCGAGCGCACGCTGATCGGAGCGGACGCGAGGCTGACTCCTCCTCCGCCGGCGGAGGCGCCGTCTTCGCTCATGGATCAGGAGCTCGCCGAGATCATCTTCCGTGCTTCCGCGATCGGCGTTGCGGCCCGGCGGCTGACCACGGCGCTGGGCATCCCGCCCGCGGCCGGCGCGCCGGACGAGGACGCAGACGCGAGACCGTGAGGGGTCAGGGCCGGCCGCGGCCTGGTCGCATCAAGCCGTCGGCCCGCAATACGCTGCAGCCGTGGGCGCTGCTGAGGCGGAGATCTCGAGCTGGGTGGCCGGTTGGGCGAAGCGCTGCCCCGAGGGGGTGGCTGTTCGCTGCGAGGAGCGGGAGATCAGCTACGGCGCGATGGAGGAGCGCGTGGCGCGGCTCGCCGGGGCGCTCGCCCGTCGCGCCGAGATCGCCGCCGGCGACCGGGTCGCCTACCTCGGACAGAACGCGCCAGAGCTGCTCGAGCTGCTGTTCGCGTGCGCCCGCGTCGGCGCGATCCTCGTCCCGCTGAGCGCGCGGATGCCGGCGCCCGAGCTCGCGGTCGTGCTCGCGAACACCCAGCCCAGGACCCTGCTCGCGGAGGACGCGTTCGCGCAGACCGCGCGCGAGGCCGGCGGCGCTTCAGAGCTGAAGGTCATCCCCTTCGGCGAGCTGCCGGCGCTGCTCGACGGAGCGCCGCAACTGCGCTGCGATCCTGATCGCGCGCTCGCCACGCCGCTGCTGATCATCAACACCTCGGGGACGACCGGGCCGGCGAAGGGCGCGGTCGTGACCCACGAGATGCTGCACTTCAACGCGCTGAACGTCGCCGCCGCGGTCGGGGTCGAGCCCGCCGACGACGTGCTGGCCAACGGCCCGCTGTTCAACACGGGCCCGATGAACATCCTCACGACGCCCGCGCTCGCCGCGGGCGCGACCGTGACGATCCAGCGTCAGTTCGAGCCGGGCGCGATGCTGGAGCAGATCGAACGGCGCAGGATCACGCTCGCCATCTCGGCGCCTGCGATGACGAAGGCGCTCATCGCGCACCCGCGCTGGCAGTCGACGGATCTGTCGAGCCTGCGCTGCGTGATCACGGGCTCGACGATCGTGCGCGAGGACGTGCTGGCACCATGGTTCGAACGTGGCGTGTGCGTCCTGCAGGACTACGGGCTCACGGAGGCCATGCCGGTGGTCAGCATCGTCCCGCGCGGCGACGCGCACCGGCTGCGGCGCACGGCGGGTCGGCCGGTGCCGCACTGCCGGGTGCGGATCGCTGCGGCCGACGGCTCGCGCGTCGCGGCCGGGGAGGTCGGCGAGGTGCTGGTGCAGGGCCCGACCGTCATGCCCGAGTACTGGCGCAACCCGGAGGCGACCGACGAGGCGTTCCACGACGGCGGGTGGCGGCGCACCGGCGATGCCGGGTTCTTCGACGAGGAAGGGATGCTGTCGATCGTCGACCGCATCAAGGAGGTCATCATCGTCGGCAGCTGCAACGTGTACCCGGCCGACATCGAGTCGGTGCTGGCCGACTGCCCGCAGATCGCGGAGGCCGCCGTCGTCGCACGCCCCGACAACGAGCTGGGCGAGGTGCCGGTCGCGTTCGTCGTGCTGCAGCAGGCCGGCTCGATGAGCGCCCGCGACGTCGCGGCGTTGTTCGAAGGACAGCTCGCCGACTACAAGCACCCCCAGGACGTCGTCTTCGCCGACGCGTTGCCGCGCAGCGCGATCGGCAAGGTGCAGGCGGACGAGCTGCGCCGTTCGCTGCGCTGAGCGCTTGCTACGAGCTCGCCGGCCCGAGGTCGGCGGCGCTGCCCGCTGACGGGCCGGGGGCCGGCTCCTTCAGCTCGACGAAGATCACGTGACTGTCGGTCGTGCCGATGTTCTCGCCGCTGTGCTCCTGCGCCGACACCCAGTTGACGCGACCGGCCTCCAACTGCACGTCGCGATGCTGGTCGCCATGGATCAGCCGACGCTGGAACGAGCTCAGCGTGTACATGACGCTGTCGGGGTGGCCGTGGGGCGACGTGCGGTCGCCGGGCTTGTCTCTGTACTCGAGGACCCTGATGCGGTCGTTCTCGAACACGACCTTGTACTTGTCCGGATCGGTGTGCGTCGGGTCTGCGGTCACGGCGCGAGACCGTAGCGGCTGCATCGCGCCGCGTCCAGCGCTGCGACACGGGTGTCGGGCGAGTCGGCGGGGCCGGCCGAGGCCGCTCCCGCCTGCGCCCGCGCTCTGAGCAACCGGGGGGCTGGCCCCACCTCGTCGGCAGGCTGGCCGCATGGCGCGCACGCCGCCGACGCGACAGAGTCCGCGCAATGAAGAAGGCACTGATCCTCGTGGCGCTGCTCGTCGTCCTCCTGCCGGCGGGCCTCGTGCTCGCCGACATCGCCGTGGAGAACACGAAGGTCATCACCCACACCTTCCCCGGCCCGGTCGACGAGATCGTCGTGCGCTCCGACGGCGGCGACGTCGAGCTCGTGCCGGGGCGGGGGACCGGCGTCGACGTGCGCGAGACGCAGCACTACCTGCTCAGGGAACCGACGCTCGAGCGCGACGTCGAGGGCGGCGTCCTGAGCCTCGAGGTGCGCTGCGGCGCGAGCTTCGTGAAGTGCTCCAGCGACCTGCGCGTCAGCGTGCCGGCCGGCACGACGATCACGATCGACTCCGACTCGGGCGACGTCGAGGCGCGCGCGATCGACGTCGGCGAGGCGCGGGTGCAGAGCGACTCGGGCGACATGCGAATCGAGCTCGCCGGGCGGCAGCGGCTCGTGCGCGCCCACACGGATTCGGGCGACATCGACGTCGTCACCCGCGATGCGCGCGCCGTCGACGCGACGACGGACGCGGGCGACGTCGTCGTCACGACCGGGGCGGCGCGCGACATCGACGCGCGGACCGACTCCGGCGACGTGGTGATCGCGGTGCGCGGCCGGCCGCGGCGGGTCGTGGCCGGGACGGACGCGGGCGACGTGCGGGTCGTCGTCCCGCGGGGCGACTACGCGATCGTTGCCGAGACCGACTCCGGCGACGTCGAGGTCGACGGGATCTCCCGCCAGGACCGGGCGCCGCGCTCCGTCGAGGCGCGCACTCACTCGGGGGACGTCATGCTGAACGGCAGGTGATCGCGCCGGAGGCGCTGCTACTCTCGCACGCAGCGTTGCACCTCCTTTAACCCGGTCCCGTGAGGCCAGGAAGGACACACATGCCAGCAAGCAAGGTCGTCCTCGACAGCGAGGACATGCGGCGAAAGCTCACGCGCATCGCGCACGAGATCGTCGAGAACGGTGGAGAGCCCGAGCAGCTTGCGCTCGTCGGGATCCACACCCGCGGCGCCGTGCTCGCCGCCCGCCTCCGCGAGTTGCTCGCCGAGCTGCACGACATCGAGGTGCCGCTCGGCGACCTCGACATCGCCTTCTACCGCGACGACGTGACGCTGCGCGGCGGGTCGCCCGTCGTGCACTCGACGCACCTGGACTTCGACATCGACGGGCGCACGATCGTGATCGTCGACGACGTCATGTACACCGGCCGTACGGTGCGCGCGGCGATCGAGGCGCTCTTCGACTACGGCCGGCCGGCGCGTGTCCAGCTCGCGGTCCTGGCCGACCGCGGCCATCGCGAGCTGCCGGTGCGGCCCGACTACGTCGGCAAGAACCTGCCGACGGCCCGCGGCGAGCGCGTCAACGTGCACGTCGCCGAGATCGACGGCGAAGACTCGGTCAGCATCGTCGCGAACGCGGAGGTACCCCTGCCATGAGGCACCTGCTATCCATCAACGACCTCACGCGCGACGACATGGAGCGCATCCTCGACCGCGCCGCGGCCTTCGAGGAGGTCTCCGAGCGCGACATCAAGAAGGTCCCGGCGCTGCGCGGGCGCACCGTGCTCAACCTCTTCTACGAGGCCTCGACGCGCACGCGCTCGTCCTTCGAGCTGGCCGCCAAGCGGCTGAGCGCCGACGTGGTGAACTTCTCCGCCGGCGGCTCGAGCGTCGAGAAGGGCGAGTCGCTGAAGGACACGGTGCTGACGCTGACGGCGCACTCCCCCGACGCGATCGTCATCCGGACGCCGTACGCGGGCGCCGCCGCGCTCGTCGCCGGCTGGACCCCCGCCGCGATCGTCAACGCCGGCGACGGCAAGCACGAGCACCCGACGCAGGCGCTGCTGGACGCCTACACGCTGCGCCAGAAGCTCGGCTCGCTCGAAGGCCGCAGCATCTGGATCGTCGGCGACGTCGCGCACTCGCGCGTCGCGCGCTCGAACATCCTCGCCTTTCGCAAGATGGGCGCCGACGTCACCGTCTGCGGGCCGCCGACGCTGATCCCGCGCGGCATCGAGGCGCTCGGCTGCGCTGTGCGCTACGACCTCGCCGACCTGCGCGAGGCCGACGTCGTCTACGCGCTGCGCATGCAGCACGAGCGGATGGACCAGAACTTCGTGCCGAGCCTGCGCGAGTACGCCGCCAACTACCAGATCAACGGCCGGCGGCTGGGACCGCACCAGGTGCTCATGCACCCGGGCCCGGTCAACCGCGGCGTCGAGCT
This sequence comes from Solirubrobacteraceae bacterium, assembly GCA_035942495.1. GTDB lineage: Bacteria > Actinomycetota > Thermoleophilia > Solirubrobacterales > Solirubrobacteraceae > CADCVQ01. The sequence continues at coordinate 92 of DASZDB010000256.1, read as the reverse complement.
GTCGGGCGAGGTGGTCGACTCGCCCCAGGCGGTCATCACGATGCAGGTCAAGGCGGGGGTGGTCGTGCGGATGGCGGTGCTCTACGAGGTCC
>DASZDB010000255.1:0-23894 GCA_035942495.1 Solirubrobacteraceae bacterium | reverse complement strand
TCCTCGTATTGCGCGATCTCGCCGACGAGTTCGCCACCGTGGCGGCGCAGGCGGGCGACGACGTCGTCGACGTCGTCGACAACGAACATGATGCGGCGCATGCCCAGCGCGTTCGCCGGCGCGCTCTGCGGCTCGGCCCTGACGGCCGGCGGCGTGTGGAACTTCGACAGCTCAACCCGGCCATGACCGTCCGGGGTCCGCATCATGGTGATGTCGGCACGGACGCCGTTGAGCCCGACGGTGCTGTCCACCCAAGGTCCCTCGACCGTCGTCTCGCCTTCCAGCTCCATGCCGAGCTCGGCGAAGAACGCTTTGGCAGCCTCGAGGTCCTCGACAACGATGAGAACGTTGTCCATCCGCTGAATCGGCATGTCGTGGTCTCCTGGTGTCGTGGGCCGCGCCTGTCCTCGGTGGACGGCCTCTATCTGATGAGCGGAGCGGGTCAGAGCTTCTCGACCTGCGACGAGCCGTGCACGATGATCGACATCGTCGTGTCGATTTCGGCGCATCTCGTTCGACGTATGGATAGAACGTCGTTTCCAACCCAGGAGGCATCCGATGCGCGTCATGGTCATCGTCAAGGCAACCCCCGAGAGCGAAGCGGGCGAGATGCCGAGCACCGAGCTGCTCGAGCAGATGAACACGTACAACGAGGAGCTCGTGAAGGCCGGCATCATGCTGGCGGGCGAGGGTCTGCATCCGAGCACGAAGGGCCGCCGCGTGCGCTTCAAGGGCACCGAGCGCAGCGTGGTCGACGGCCCGTTCGCCGAGACCAAGGAGCTCATCGCGGGCTTCTGGCTGTGGGAGGTGCGGTCGATGGAGGAGGCCATCGAGTGGGTCAAGCGCTGCCCGAACCCGATGGAGGGCGAGTCGGAGATCGAGATCCGGCAGGTCTTCGAGGCGTCCGACTTCGGCGACGAGCTGACGCCGGAGCTGCGCGAGGCCGAGGATCGCATGCGCGAGCAGCTCGAGGCCAGGCAGTAGCCGCACGCGGATGAGCACGGGGCCGGCGCATGCCGCGATCCAGGCGGTCTGGCGGATCGAGTCCCCGCGGCTCATCGCCGGCCTGACACGGCTCGTGCGCGACGTCGGCCTCGCCGAGGACCTCGCGCAGGACGCGCTGGTGGCCGCACTGGAGCAATGGCCCGGGGCGGGCGTGCCGGACAACCCGGGCGCCTGGCTCATGGCCACCGCCAAGCACCGCGGCATCGATCTGCTGCGCCGCAACGCGCGCTTGGAGCGCAAGCACGCCGAGCTCGGCCGCGACCTGCAGGAGGGCGAGGAGCTCGACCTCGACGCCGCGCTCGACGACGGCGTCGAGGACGACCTGCTGCGCCTGGTGTTCATGACCTGCCACCCGGTGCTCTCGCGCGAGGCGCGCGTGGCGCTGACGCTACGCCTGCTCGGCGGCCTCACCACCCCCGAGATCGCGCGCGCCTTCCTCGTGCCGGAGAAGACCGTCGCGCAGCGCATCGTGCGCGCCAAGCGCACGCTCAAGGCGGCGAACGTCCCCTTCGAGGTGCCGAGCGAGCGCGAGCGGGCGGCACGCCTGGAGTCGGTGCTTGAGGTCGTCTACCTCGTGTTCAACGAGGGCTACTCGGTGACCGCCGGCGACGACTGGATCCGGCCGTCGCTGTGCCAGGAGGCGCTGCGCCTAGGCCGCATCCTCGCCGAGCTCGTGCCGGGCGAGCCCGAGGTGCACGGCCTCGCCGCGCTGATGGAGCTGCAGGCGTCGCGGCTGCGCGCGCGCGTCGGCTCCGACGGAGCTCCCGTGCTGCTGCTCGACCAGGACCGCGCGCGCTGGGACGGCGTGCTCATCGTGCGCGGCCTGGCCGCGCTCGACCGCGCGCTCGCACTCGACGAGCCGCTCGGCCCGTACGGCCTGCAGGCCGCGATCGCGGCGTGCCACGCCCGTGCGCTCACGCCCGACGACACCGATTGGGTGCGGATCGCGGCGCTCTACGACGCGCTCGGCCAGCTTGCGCCGTCGCCTGTGGTGGAGCTCAACCGGGCGGTCGCGGTGGCGATGGCGTTCGGCCCCGCCGCGGGGCTGGAGATCGTCGACGCGCTTGTCGGGGAGCCCGCGCTCGAGCACTACCACCTGCTGCCGAGCGTGCGCGGTGAGCTGCTCACGCGGCTCGGCCGCGAGGCCGAGGCGCGGCGCGAGTTCGAGCGCGCCGCGTCGCTGACGCAGAACGAGCGCGAGCGGGCGCTGCTGCTCGCCCGGCGCGATGCGCCCGAGCCGTGACGGCGGCGGTCAGGCCGCGCCGCCCTGCGGCCTGAGCGGGATCGCCGACCCGCGTGTGCGTGAGCCAGCCGGCGTAGCGGTCGGGCGACAGCGGGCGGACCTGCTGAGACGGCTCAGGACAGCGCGTCCCGCGCCGCCTGCGCGTGAAACGGCTCGAGCTCGGCCCGCTGGCTGCGCGCGCGCTCGATCAGCCGATCGAAGTTGATGTCCGGCAGGCGCGCCGCCAACCCGGCCCCGTCGCGCAGGTTCTGCCACAGCACGACCTTGCCGTCGATCCCCATCACGAGGAAGTCGAGCTCCTCGAAGCGGCTCAGCGGCGAGCGGCTGATGATCCGGCCGTTGAGCTTCAGGCGACCGACCCGTTCGGCGGCCACGGCCATCAGCACCTTCGGCGTGCGGGTGCTGAACCCGAGGCGGCGCATCATCTGCTCGAACAGCGCGACGTCCTCGCTGATGGCCGTCGCCACGCGTTCCAGCGCCGCCCCCTCGGGCGTGCCGTTGCTCGAGTTGCGCGCGCGGCGGGCGATCTCACGCCAGAGGACCCCGAGCGCGAGCTGATCGGTCATGTAGATCCGCAGGAGTCGGTCGCCGTCGGCCGCCATCGCGGGCTCCTGTTCACCATCCCGCGCGATCGCCAAACGTCGACCGGCTGCAGCACGCAACGGTCGATAGCGCCCGCGCGCGTGGGTACGGGGCAACGCCCACCCACAACCAAAGCAGCGGAGATGTTCTTTCATCACTCCGACCTGGCGTACAAGGTGCGCGTCGACAACCCGAACCCGATGTACGCCCGCATGCTGCAGCAGGCGATCGGCGGGCCTGAGGGCGAGACGCGCGTCATGAACCAGTACCTCTTTCAGGGTTTCAACGCCCGCGGCCCGGCGCGCTACCGCGACATGCTGCTGTCCACCGGCACGAAGGAGATCGGCCACATCGAGGTCCTCGCGACGGCGGTCTGCATGAACCTCGAAGGCGCGAAGTCCGAGCTCGTCGACCAGTTCGCCACCGACCCGATGATCGCTGCTCGCATGGGTGGCATCGAACCGCGTCACTTCCTGTCGACCGGCGGCGGCGCCACGCCCGCCGACGCCAACGGCGTGCCGTTCAACGCCGCCAGCATCGACGCGGGCGGCAACCTGCGCGCCGACATGCGCGCGGACGTCGCCGCCGAGGCGATCGGTCGCACGCTCGCGACTCGCCTCTACGAGGCGACGGACGACCCGGGCATGAAGGACATGTGGCGCTTCCTCATCGCCCGCGACACGATGCACCAGCAGCAGTGGCTCGCCGTGCTCGAGGAGCTCGAGGACCCGGCCAACGCTCCCGGCGACTTCGAGAACGAGGGCGAGTTCGCGACCATCGCGTACGGGGTCTTCAACCACGCGAACGTCGCGCCGCCGGCCGACGCCGCCTGGACGACCGGCCCGTCGCTCGACGGCAAGGGCGAGTTCCACGTCGTCGATCCGCTCGCGCACTCGGCACCGCGCCCGGAGCTCATGGACGCGCCCCACGACATGCACCGGGGCCCCGAGGCCACGATGGCCGGCCAGACCGGCAACGGCGGCAACGGCGGCTCCTCACCGGGCATGCTGGCCCAGATGCGCGAGATGCTCAAGGGCTGAGGGCTGCACGTGGCGCCGCCCAGCGCGGCGCCGCGGCAGGCGGGTCCGCGGGCCGGCCTGTTGCGTCAGAGCAGGCCGGAGAGCCAGCCGACGACGAGCATGAACCAGACCACGCCGGCGACAACGAACAGCCCGATCGGCATCAGTCGGCGCTGAGCGCCCTCCCGGTCGCCGGAGGGCCGCTGCGACTCCGCCGAGCTGCGCGGTCCGCGCGCCATCCACGTCTGAAGCGCGACCCAGCCCAAGGCGATCGGGATCACGATCGCCGGGAGCGCCCACATGTCGCCGCCCAAGATCAGCGCCACGCCGACGCTGAGGACGGTGCAGCCGAGCACGACCCACCACGGCAGCGCCGCCACGCTCGAATCGGCGCCGGCCACCTCGCTCGCGCCGCTCGTCGGCGTCATCGCGCTGCGCTGCTCGACCGCCGACCGCGCCGCGTCGTCCTCGGGGGCGACCGTGCGCTCGTTGTGGCCGCTGGAGATGACCTCCGGGACCCCGCGCGCCTGCTTCTCACCCGCGAAGTCCTCTACGAGATCGCTCAGCAGCGCGTCGGGGTTGCCGACCCCCTCCTCCTCGAGACGCGCCGCGACCGTCGGATCGACATGCTCGGTCTGCGTGGTCATCGAGATGGCGCCCGCCGCCACCAGCAGCGTGCCGACCGCGTGCACCGCGCACGCGACGACGACCGCCCAGTACTGACCGGTCACCAGGGCGATCACCCCGCCGAGGACCAGCGCCGCCACGAACGTGACGATCACGAGTGGGCGGTTGGAGGACAGTGCCGCAACGAACTTCGATTGGCCGCCGTGGGCGTCGGTGGCGCGGCGCGGCAGATCCTTCGGGACGACTGCCTCATCGCTGCCGACGGCCTCCCGCAACTCGCGCGTGAGCAGTTCGTTTGCGCGCGGAGAGAGGCTCTCGTCGTCGCTCCGCACAGCCCGGCGTTCGGTCTGCTGCTGTGTGTTTCGCTGGCTCATGGCATCCGCCGGATACCCCTGTTCAGCGATCGCAAAAACGCCAAGTCGCGTTAGGAGGCGTGTGTCCCGCCGATCTCGGGTATGGCTCGGTGTGCGGTCGCGTTCTTGTTCCCGGAACCGCGGCAGCCCCGATGATCGGCGGCAGTTCGCGCTCTCTGGTCTTCCAGGAGCGCCGGATACCTCCTCACCCCAGCTTCGCGGAGGTACCGAATGCAGTCGATCATCCATCCCTTGGTGGAGGACAACGGCGCGAGGCGCGCCGATCCCGCCTACCGTGAGCGGCGCGACCGCGGCGACCGAGAGCTGCTGGCGCGCTATCACCGCACCCGCGACCGGCGCGACCGTGACGCGATCGTCGAGCGCTTCATGCCGCTCGCGCGCCGTCTGGCCGGGCGCTACAACCGCCGGCCCGACTCGCTGGACGACCTCACGCAGGTGGCCGCGCTCGCGCTGATCAAGGCCGTCGACCGGTTCGATCCCACCCGCGGGATCGCGTTCTCCTCCTACGCCGTGCCGACGATCGTCGGCGAGATCAAGCGCCACTTCCGCGACCACGGGTGGGCGGTGCGCCCGCCGCGCGCGCTCGCCGAGCGGGCGATGCGCGTGGACGGCGCGGCGCGCGAGTTCAGCGGCGAGCACCACCGCGCGCCCACCGTCGCGGAGCTGTGCGAGCGCATGGACCTCACCGAGGAGGAGGTGCTCGACGCGCTGCACGCCGGACGGGCCGCCAGCGCGAGCTCGCTCGACGCGCCCGTGGCCGCGCAGGACGACACGGCGGTATCACTCGGCGACCGGCTCGGCAGCGATGACGACGGCTACGACCTCGCCGAGCAGCGCGTCATGCTGGACGGGCTGCTGCGCGGCGTCAGCCCGCGCGATCGCGAGATCCTCCACATGCGCTACTTCGAGGACATGACGCAAGCCGAGATCGGCGAGGTCTTTGGTGTGAGCCAGATGCAGGTCTCGCGCCTGGTGCGCAACTCGATCGAGCGCATGCAGATCGTCGCCGAGGCCCACGCCGAGCGCGACACGTTGACCGCGTCGGCAGCGGGCTGAATCCGGGGTTCGCCGCACGCCGACAGAGGGCACGCCACCGCGCATGTCCCCCAGTCCACAACGCCCCCTGGCGCTCGTGACCGGTGCCTCCAGCGGCATCGGCTATGAGCTCGCCCGACAGTTCGCCGACAACGGCTTCGATCTCATCGTCACCGCCGAGGACGGCGAGCTGACCGCCGCCGCCCAGCGGCTGCGCGACGACGGCGCTCAGGTGACCGCCGTACGCGTCGACCTCGCCACGGCCGGTGGCGTCGACGAGCTCTACGGCACCGTTCGCGCAGCCGGGCGGCCGGTCGCCGCGGCCGCGCTGAACGCCGGCGTCGGCGCGGGCGGCGCCTTCGCCACCGACACCGCCCTCGCGGACGAGCTGCGGCTCATCGACCTCAACGTCCGCAGTACGGTGCACCTCGCGAAGTACGTCGTGCGCGACATGGTGGGCCGCGACGAGGGCCGGATCCTGTTCTCGTCGTCGATCGCCTCGACGATGCCGGGCGCCTTCCAAGCCGTCTACAACGCGTCGAAGTCCTTCGTGCAGTCCTTCGCGCTTGCGCTGCGCGAGGAGCTCAAGGACACCGGCGTGACGATCACCTCGCTCATGCCCGGGCCGACCGACACGGAGTTCTTCGAGCGCGCGGACATGCTCGACACGCGGGTCGGACAGGGGCCGAAGGACGATCCCGCCGACGTTGCGCGGCAGGGCTTCGAGGCGCTCATGAGCGATGACGAGCGCGTGGTCGCCGCAGGCGCGAAGACGAAGCTGCAGGGTCACGCCACCCACGTGCTGCCCGACGCTGTCAAGGCCAAGATGCACCGCAAGATGGCCGAGCCCGGCAAGGGCAAGCACTGAGCGCCGGACTCTGCTGAGATCGGTGGATGGGCCGCAGCCCCCAGGCCGCGGCGGCCGCCGGCACATGGGATCGGCTTGCCGCGCGCTACGGCGCGCAGGAGCACTGGGAGTGCGCCGCGATCGACGCCGCCCTGCGCGTCGCGGCGCCGCGCTGCGACGAGCGGCTCGTCGACCTCGCGACCGGCACCGGCCTGCTGCTCCGGCGGCTTGCCGACCGGCCCGCCGCCCCGCGCGAGGCCGTCGGGATCGATCGCTCGCCGCGCATGCTCGCCGCCGCCGGCCGCCTGCCGCCGGGCTGGACGGTCCTGAACGCCGACGCGCGCGCGGTGCCGCTGCCCGACGGCTGGGCCGACATCGTGACGTGCGCGTACGTGCTGCACCTGCTCGACGCCGAGCAGCGTGCGGAGCTGCTCGCCGAGGCGCGGCGGCTGCTCGCGCCGCGGCCGGCGTCCCGCCTCGTCATCGTGACGGTATGGTCCGATCGGGTCGCCGTGAGAGCGACGTTGCGCGTGCTCCAGCGCACGATGCGCGACGCCGGAATCGGCCTGCGCCCGGTCGATCCGACCGCCGATCTGGCCCGCAGCGGGTTTGCGCTGACGCAGCGGGTACGCCTTCCGCGGCACGGCTATCCGTCGCTCGTGCTCGGCGCAAAGCCTGCCGGAGCAAGTTGATACCGTGAATGCCACCCGCTTTTTCGCCTAATTCACGCATTGGAGGATGCAGATGGCTCTGACGATCGGCGATACGGCCCCGGACTTCGACGCTGAGACGACCGAGGGCAAGATCTCCTTCCACGAGTGGCTCGGCGACTCCTGGGGCGTCCTGTTCTCGCATCCGCGCGACTTCACGCCCGTCTGCTCCACCGAGCTCGGTTACATGGCCTCGATCAAGGGGGAGTTCGACAAGCGCAACACGAAGATCATCGGCCTCTCCGTCGACCCGGTCGGCAATCACGAGAAGTGGGCCGAGGACATCGAGGCGATCGCCGGTACGGCCCCGAACTATCCGGTCATCGGCGACGACGACTTCAACGTCTCCAAGCTCTACGGGATGCTGCCCGAAGACGTCTCGGGCGACGCCGGCTCGCGCACCCCGGCCGATAACCAGACGGTCCGCAACGTCTTCGTGGTCGGGCCCGACAAGAAGATCAAGCTCGTCCTCGTCTATCCGATGACGACCGGGCGCAACTTCGACGAGGTCCTGCGCGTCATCGACTCGCTGCAGCTGACGGCCGACCACAAGGTCGCCACGCCGGCGCAGTGGAAGCAGGGCGACAACGTGATCATCGCCGGCTCGGTCTCCGACGATCAGGCCAAGGAGATCTGGCCCGACGGCTGGGACGCGCCGCGGCCGTACGTCCGCATCGTCCCGCAGCCCGGCTGACCTGAGTCCGCAGGCAGGCGGCGCACCGGCCTCGAGCGGCGCCGACACAGTTGTCACGTTGGCCTCGCCGAGCCCGGCGGGGCCATCGTCGTTAAGCCGGCCGCCCAGGACATAGAGTGCGGTGCGGATGCGCCGCGTGTTCTCCTCCCTGAAGCCGGCCGTGCTGGTCGCGGTGGCGGTGGTGCTGGTTGGGCTCTGGCTCGTGCGGCCGATCTGGCATGGGCTGGCGATGTTCTTCTGGACCCAGCCGATCGTGTGGCTGCCGCCGATCCTCCTGCTGGCCGCCGGCGGATTGCTGCTGCGGCGCTCGCAGCGCAGCTGGAGCACGCTCGAGGATCTGAAGACCGGGGTGCGCCCGCCCGGCTACCTGTTCGCCTTCCCGATCCTCGCGTTCTTCGTGTTCGTCATCCTCGGCGGGCTGTCGGGGCCGCTCGTCCAGCGCTCGATCGTCAACAACACGAACTACGAGGAGATCCCCGGCCTGCCCGCCGGCGGCCAGGTGCGCCTCGTCCCGCGTGAGGTCGCCGAGGTGAACGCCTCGAGCGCGTTCAACTCGCCCACCGAGACCCTGACGAACTTCCGCATCGTCAACAGCGACGAGGGCCTGATCTGGACCGCGCTGCGCACCCCGCAGGGCGCGTTTCGCATCTTCAGCAAGAAGAGCCAGGGCCTCGTCGGCCTCGACGCCGAGCAGACCGCGCGCCAGCTGCGCTACATCGACGCGGAATTGGAGATCGCGCCCGGCCTGCAGATCACCGACAACCTGCGCTGGCGGCTGCTGAAGGAGCGCTTTCTCATCTCGCTCGAGGAGCCCGTCGGCATCGAGACCCGTGCGGGGCCGCGGCTGCTCGTCCCCTACCTCGAGTACAAGGGGATCCTCATCCGCCGGCCGGTGCTGGGCGGCGTGTTCGTCGTCGCGCCCGACGGCACGATCGAGGATCTCGAGCCCGAGGAGGCCGCACGCCGCCCCGAGCTGGCGGAGACCGGTCGGGTCTTCTCGGACACGCAGGCGCGCCGCATCCAGGAGGCCTACCAGTACAAGGGCGGCCTCTGGAACGCCTGGTTCGTGCACGAGAACCAGACGCGGATCACCGATACCGAGACCAACCGCCAGCCGTATCTCGTCGACTTCGGCGCGGCCGGCCTCGGCACACAGTGGGTCTCGGTCGCCGAGCCGTACGGCCGCGCGTTCGCGGCGAGCGCGATCTTCCTGACCGATGCGACGACCGGCAAGACGCGCATCTGGCGGGTGCCCGCGCGCACGTCTCTGAGCGGCAACCGGCGCGCGCTGCAGGCCGTGCGCGCCGTCTCGATCCCGGGCATCGACTTCGGCGACGGCGCCCCCGGCGCCGCCGGCTCGGGCAACTTCCGCGTCGTCGAGCCGCGGCCCGTGTTCGTCCGCGGCCGTCTGGTCTACCTCACGTCGATCATCCCCAAGGAGGCCAACTCGGTGTCCAAGACGGTCGTCGTCGACGCCGAGACGAACAAGCTCGTCGCGATCTTCGACAACGACCGCGACCCGCAGGCCGAGGCGAAGACGCTCACCTACATCACGACGGGCGACGTGCCCGACGAGGCGGAGGCGCCGGGCGCGACCGGCGATGACCAGGCCGACCCGGGGGCGAACGGGGGCGGCACGACGGGCGGCACGACGACGACGCCGGGCGCCGCGGGCGGCGGGACCGCGACCACGCCGTCCGGCGGCGGCGGATCCGTCGAGCGCCAGCTCGATGACGTCATCCGCCGCCAGCGCGAGCTGCTGCGCGAGATCGAGCGCCTGCGCGACGAGGTGCGCCAGGGCGGTTAGCCGCGCAGCGCGGTCACGAGGTAGCGCCCGGCCTTGTCGCCGGGCACGCCCGCGGCCTCCGGCTCGAGGCCCGCGTCGCGCAGGTCCTCGCGCAGCTCGTCCTCGGTGAACGGCCAGAACGAGAAGCGCTCGCGGTGCGTCGTGACGCGGCCATCGGAGTCGACGAACGCCACCGCGACGTCGAAGCAGTGCGGCTCGTCCCAGCGCTCCGGGATCGTCCACGCATAGATCGGCAGCCCGCTGCGGCCCCCGCGCTCGACAAGCCGCTCGCCGATCTGCAGCCGCGAGCCCGCTCCGCGCACCTGCTCCCACGTGCGCGAGGTGACGACGAGCCGGCCGCCGGCGCGCAGGCAGCCGGCCATCGCGTGCAGCGCTGCGCGCCGGCCGGCGCGGCCCGCCGCGTGCGGCAGGGAGTTGCCGACGCACAGGACGACGTCGAAGGCGTTCTGCCAGCCGCGCTGCGGCAACCCCTCCCACGCGCACACCGACGCATGGATCGGCACGCCGTTGGTTGCCGCCAGCCGCGCGGTACGCCGCACCATCGCGGCGCTCGCGTCGGTTGCCGCGACGTCATGCCCCCGCAGGGCCAGCCCCACCGCGAGCGTGCCGGTGCCACAGGCGCAGTCGAGCACACGCGCGCCCGGCTCGACGTACTGCGCGAAGGTCTCGGCGCTGCCGCGCGGCGAGAGCAGCGCGTCGGGCACGAGGTACTCGTAGACGTCGGCGATCGTGTCATAGGTGCCGTCAGCCATGGCGATCGAGCTCCTCGCGCCACGCGGGCGCGCGAGTTGGGGCGGCGGCCGGCTGGCGCGGCGCGACCCACCCGCTCACGGTGCGGATGCCGTGCAGCGCGCTCGTCAACCACGCCTCGCGGCCCGCCAGCTGCGCCGGATCAGGCGCCCACCTGCGTACCTCGACACCCCGTTCGCGCGCGATCGCCAGCAGCAGCGCCCGCGTCACCCCGGGCAGCGCGCTCTCGTCGGGGGTCGTGAACAGCGCGTCGCCCTCCCACCACAGCAGGCTCGACAACGCGCCCTCGAGCAGCCTGCCCTGCGTATCGCACAGCAGCAGCTCGTCGGCGCCCGCGGCGCGGGCCTGCTCGCGCAGGCCGGCCAGCAGCTCGAGGTCGGGGCCCTTGCGGCGCGGATGCGTGCGCGGATCGCCGCGCGCGCCGACGAGGACGCGCGCCTCGCGCGCGAGCGGCGGCGCGCGTCGCAGCCGCAGCACGAGGCCGTCGCGCGTCAGCTCGACGCGCGGAAACCAGCGGCCGTCGGCGGGCAGCGCCGCGACGACGGCCGCGCGGAACGACGCGAGCTGCCCGCGGTCGACGCCGAGCTGCAGGCACGTGGCGCCGAAGCGAGCCCAGTGAGCGCCCGCGGCGCGCTCGTAGCCCTCGTCGACGAGCCATGAGTCGGCGGCCAGCAGCGGGGCCGCCGGGGCGCCGGTGACCGGCTCGAGTGCGCGGCCGGTCCAGCGCAGGGTGGTGTCTAGTCTGTGGCTCACTCTCGTGACGACGTTGCTGATCGACAATTACGACTCGTACACGTTCAACCTCTACCAGCTCATCGCGAGCGTCGCCGGGGAGGAGCCCGTCGTCGTGCGCAACGACGAGGTCGCATGGGCGCAGCTGGCCACACATCCGTGGGAGCGGATCGTCGTCTCGCCGGGGCCCGGCCGCCCCGAACGCGAGCGCGACCTGGGCATCGGCCGTGCGGCGCTCGCCCAGCGCGAGATCCCCGTGCTCGGCGTCTGCCTCGGCCACCAGGGGCTCGCGCTCGTCAACGGCGCCTTCGTCGTGCGCGGGGAGGAGATCGTCCACGGCCGGATCAGCCGCGTCTTTCATCGCGGCGACGGGCTGTTCGCCGGCATCGCCCAGGGCTTTCGCGCCGTCCGCTACCACTCGCTGATCGTCGAGCCCGCGCTGCCCGCACCGCTGGAGGCCGCCGCGTGGGCCGAGGACGGGACGCTGATGGCGATCCGCGACCGCGGCCGGCCGGCGTGGGGCGTGCAGTTTCATCCCGAGTCGGTCGGCACCGAGCACGGCGCTCAGCTCATGGCGAACTTCATCGCGCTCACGCCGGCGCGGCGCCCGCGGGGCGCCGGCAAGCCGCCACCGCCGCAGAGCACGATCGTGCCTGGCGGGCGCTGCCCGGCGCGACCGAGCGGCGCCGTGCGCATCTCACGTCGCGTGCTCGACGCCGCGCGCGACGCCGAAAGCGCCTTCGCCGCCCTCTTCGGCGACTGCGCGCACGCATTCTGGCTTGACTCCAGCCGCGTCGATCCCGCGTTGTCGCGCTTCTCGTTCATGGGCGCCGCGCTGGGCGAGCTCGGCGCAGAGATCCGCTACCACGTCGGCGCATCACGACTGACGGTCACGCGGGGCGCCACCAGCGACGTGCACCACGAGCCGCTGCTGCATTACCTCAGCCGCGAGCTCGCGCGGCTGCACACCGAGAGCCCGGATCTGCCGTTTGATCTCAACGGGGGTTTCGTCGGCTACCTCGGCTATGAGCTGAAGGCCGACTGCGGCGCCGCCGCCGCGCACGAGGCCGAGCTGCCGGACGCGTTTCTGCTGCTCGCCGACCGGCTCGTCGTCGTCGACCACGCGCTCGGACAGACGCACCTCCTCGCGCTCAGCGACGGGGGCGCCGACGGGCTCGCTCGCGCCGAGGGGTGGCTCGCCGCGACCGCCGCCGCCCTGGACGACGTGGCCCCCCTCGGCGAGCCGCTCATGCTCGACCCCGCGGAGACGGCCCTCGCCTTCGCCCTCGGCCGCGGGCGCGAGCACTACCTGGCGAACATTCAGACGTGCAAGCACCTGCTCGAGGCCGGCGAGAGCTACGAGATCTGCCTGACGAACACGCTCACGCTGCCGGCGTTCGCCGACCCCTTCGAGGTCTACCGGGTGCTGCGCCGCGTCAACCCAGCGCCGTACAGCGCGTACCTGCGCATGCGCGAGGGCGCGATCCTCAGCTCCTCGCCGGAGCGCTTCCTGCGGGTGACGCGCGACCGCACGGTCGAGGCCAAGCCGATCAAGGGCACGGGCCGGCGCCACGGTGATCCGGACGCCGACCGGGCCGCGCGTGACACGCTCGCGCGCAGCCCGAAGGACCGCGCCGAGCACCTCATGATCGTCGACCTGCTGCGCAACGACCTCGGCCTCGTTTCGCAGATCGGCAGCGTCCATGTGCCCAAGCTCATGGACGTCGAAAGCTACGAGACGGTCCACCAGCTCGTCTCGACGATCCGCGGGCGGCTGCGCGACGACGTCGACGTCGTCGACGCGATCCGCGCGACGTTCCCGGGCGGCTCGATGACCGGCGCGCCGAAGCTGCGCACGATGGAGATCATCGACGCCCTCGAGGGCGCGGCCCGCGGCGTCTACTCCGGAGCGCTCGGCTTCCTCTCGCTGAACGGGACCGCGGACCTGAGCATCGTGATCCGCACGATCGTCGCGACCGCCGGCGGCGCGACGATCGGCACCGGCGGCGCGATCGTGATGCTCTCCGAGGCCGAGGACGAGTACGCCGAGATGCTACTCAAGGCCCAGCCGCTGCTGGATGCGGTCAGCCTCAGCGCCGGTGCCCGTTCGCGTTCGGCGCCGCAGCCGGAGGCCGCCGAACGAGGCGTCAGCCGATGAGGACGGGCGTTCCGAGCGGCACGCGCTTGTAGAGCGCGACGACGTCGGAGACGTGCATGCGGATGCAGCCGTGCGAGGCGCGCGTGCCGATCGACGCGTCCTCGCCCGTGCCGTGGATGCCGACGCTGCCGGTGATCCCCATCCAGCGCGCCTTCAGCGGGTTGCCGGGGCCGGTGACCGTCGAGCCGGCGAGCTCGCCCGCCCAGGGACTGTTCGGGACCGACCATACCGGGTTGACCTGCTTGTTCGTTATCGAAAAGCGGCCGCGCGGCGTCGGGTACTGCGGCTGGCCGACGGCGACCTTGTAGGTCTTGACGACCTTCAGGTGCTTGAACAGCCGCAGCCTGAATGTGCGCTGCTCGATCGTGATGACCGTCGACACGTTGCGGCGCAGCTGGTCGGCGGTCACCCTCGGCTTGACCGAGAGCAGGTTGGGCTTGATGACGCGGTCGAGGTTCGGGTCGGTCAGCCGGGCGCCGATGCTCTTGATGAGCCGGCGCCGGTTGATGTCACGCCCGCGCCTGGAGTGCGTGACGCGCACCTTCTTCAGCGAGATCTTCAGCCGCGCGTCGCGGGCGGGCCGGCGCAGGCGCTTGTCGATCCGAGCGGCGAACTTCTCGACGCTCTCCTTCGTGAACGTGACGACGAGCGGCACGTCGACCGGCCTGCCGCCGGCGTCGCGCCCGGCGTAGAGCGCGCGCTTGGCGCTTTGGAGCTCGTCGAACTGCACGTTCGCGTTGGCCGTCTTGAAGGTCCAGGTGATGTCCGCCGCCTGCACGGTGACAAGCCCGTTCTCCAGGCGAGCGCCGTGGACCTCGTTGAGGCGCGCGGCGGCCTCGTCGGCGGTCAGGCCGGCGAGGTCCGTGCCGGCCGCGGTGACGCCGGCGGCGATCCGCTCGCCCGGCAGCGGCGGCTGCGCGGCCGCCGGAGCGGCGGCGAAGAGGGCGAGCGCCGCCACGGCGCACGACGTGAGCAGGCGGTGTTTCGGCATCGCGCCAATGTACCCCCCGCCCCCCGCCGGTTACGCTGCTGCGCCCGTGACTGCAACGTCACGCCCGGCCGTAGACCGGCAGGTGCGCGCCGCTCACCACGTCCGATCCGTCCTCGCACAGGAAGCGCACGGCCGCCGCGATCTGCGGCGGCGTGACCCAGCGGCTGTGGTCGGCGTCGGGCATCGAGCGGCGGTTGGCGGGCGTGTCGATGACGCTCGGGAGGATCGCGTTGGCCCGGATGCCGTCGGCGCCGTACTCCGCGTGCAGCACATCGACGAACGCCAGCACCGCCGCCTTGGCGACGATGTAGCCCGCCGCGCCGGAGAACGGCTTGAGCGCCGCGCGCGAGGAGACGCAGACGATCGCGCCACCGCCCTCGCCGGCCAGCAGATGCGCGATCGCCGCGTGGCAGACGAGGTACGCCGGGCGCAGGTTCAGCCGCAGCTGGGCCTCGAAGTCCTCGACCGGCGTCTCGTGCACGCGGCCGCCGGCAGAGAAGCCGCCGACGAGGTTGACGACGGCGCGCAGCGGCGCCTCGGCGTCGCCCGCGGCGAGCTGCGTCACCGCGCGCGCCGAGCCCTCGTCGAAGAGGTCGGCGGGCTCGAGCACGAGGCGCTCGTGGGCGGGCAGACGCTCGCGCTGGGCTTCGTCGAAGACCGGCACGACGACGCGCCACCCGCTATCGAGGAAGGCCTGGGTGACAGCGGCGCCAAGCCCGCCCGTCCCGCCCGTGATGAGTGCGCTCGACGGCATCTGGCGAAGACGCTACCGGCTCGCAAAATGCGGGTCCGTCCGCGTGGCTTGCCACCGTTGTCGCCATGTCCGTACGAGAGTTCGAGGAGGACACCGCGCCCGCCGGGCCGCCCCGCTGCGCCGCGCAGATGGAGCACGATCTGCGCGAGCTGCTCACCACGGTCCACCACCCCGATCTGCGCCGGCTGCTCGCCGCGGTGTTCGGAAGCGACTCGCCGCTGTGGGCGTACTTTCGCTCGGCGCCGGCGGCCAAGCGCTTCCACCAGGCCTACCGCCATGGCCTGCTCGAGCACTCTCTCTCGGTCGCGCAGGCGGTCAGCGCGATCAGCGCGACCTTCACGGAGATCAACCGCGAGGTGGCCGTCACCGGCGCGCTGCTGCACGACATCGGCAAGCTCGAGGCCTACGCGTTCGAGGGCAGCGCGATCGCGATGACCGATGCCGGCAAGCTGCAGGGCGAGATCCCGCTCGGCTACTACCGCGTGCGGCGCCTGATCGACGGCATCGAGGGCTTCGACGCGCCGACCGCCGAGGCCGTGCTGCACATCATCCTCAGCCACCACGGCTCGCTCGAGCACGGCAGCCCCGTCGTGCCGTGCACGCGCGAGGCGACGCTCGTGCATTTCTGCGACAACCTCGGTGGGCGGCTGGGGTCGTTCGACCGTCTCGAGAAGGAGCTGCCCAGCGGCGAGCGCTGGTCGCACTTCGACCGCGCGCTCGGCGGCGGGGCCTACTTCGCGCCCGCGTCGGTGGTCGTCGAGCAGCAGGCGCGCGAGGCGGCCTGAGCGCAGCTCGTCGATCGCGTGCGGTGTCCGGACGTGCTCAGCGGCCATCGACGACCGGTTAAGCTCGTGCTTGAACGGTCGATCAATCCGGAGCGAGATGATGACGACAGCCGAGCTCGGCAGCCCCGCCGCGGCCATCCGCGCATCGGACGCCGACCGCGAGCAGGCGCTTGACCTGCTGCGCGTGCACTGGCTCGCCGGCCGCTTGACGCTCGAGGAGTACGAACAGCGGTGCGAGGAGGCGGCCGGCGGGCGTTTCCTCCACGACCTGCGCGGTGCGCTGCGCGAGCTGCCCTACCCGCCGCCGGAGCAGGCGCCCGCGGCGGTCGCCGCAGCCGCGCCCGAGCCGCGGCAGGACGAGCCGCAGAGCGGCGCGGCCCTGGCGCTGGTGCTCGGCGGGTTGTCGTTGCTCGGCGTGGTGGTCTCGTTTGGGATGCTGTTCATCCTGACGCTGCCCGCGAGCACGTGGGCGTGGTCGCTGGGACGGCGCACGCGGCGCAGCACCGCCGGGACGACGCGGACGATCGCGGCCGTCGGCGAGACGCTCGGCGCGGTGGCGACGGTGCTCGGCTGCTTGGCGCTGGCGGCCTGCGCGACGTTTGTCGCGGCCCTATAAGCGCCGCAAGTCTTCGCAAAAAGCGGGCCGATACACCCGCGATCGCTCCGCAGCTTCGTAATCGGCCCCTATCGTGTGACGGATGGCCAAGGACACGGAGAAGCTCATTCGCCAGCTCTCCCTGATCTCGTACCTCATGGCCGAGCGCCGGCCGGTGACGGCGCTGGAGATCCGCCGCGACGTCGAGGGCTACAGCGCGATGAACGAGGACGCCTTCGCACGGCGCTTCTACGCCGACCGCTCCGAGCTCGACTCGCTGGGGATCGCGCTGACCGTCGACCGGCCGGTCGACGGCGTCGCGGAGCAGGAGAACTACTCGCTGCGCCCGGAGAACTTCCACCTCCCCGCGATCGCGTTCGCCGATGCCGAGCTCGCGGCGCTGCAGACCGCGCTGTCGCTGCTGGACGGCGAGTTCGCCTACGCCGAGCCGCTGCGCCTGGCTCTGCAGCAGATCTCGTGGGGCCGCTCGAACCCGATGAACGCGCCCGAGCAGCGCTCGGTCGGCCTCGGCATCAAGGCCTCGGTCGACGGCCACGAGCTCTCGCAGCGCCTGGCGAAGATCGAGACGGCGATCTTCCGCAACAAGACGATAACGTTCTAGTACTACACGATGGCGCGCGACGACACGGGCACGCGCAAGGTCGATCCCTACCACCTGCTCTTCAAGGGCGAGTTCTACCTGCTCGGCTACGCCCACGAGCGCAAGGCGCTGCGCGTGTTCCGGCTCTCGCGGATCCGCGGCAAGGTCGCCTACGCGACGAAGGCCGAGCACGACTTCAAGGGCCCGCCGGAGGGCTTTGACCCGCGCCCGTACGCCAACCGGGCCGACTGGCAGTTCGGGGACGCGGTCGGGACGGCCGAGATCGAGATCTCCGAGCGGATCGCCTGGCAGATCGAGCGCCACTTCGGCCGCTTCGGCGAAGTCCAGCCCGCGGGCACGGACGGCGCCATCGTGTTCGCGACGCCCTACGCCGACGGCCGCCAGCTCACGGCCTGGGTGCTGCGCCTGGGCGAGCACGCCCGCGTGCTCGGGCCGCCCGAGCTCGAGCGCGAGCTGGCCGAACGCGTCGAGCTGCTGCTCGAGCGCCACCAGGGCGCGAGCCTCGACCTCGCCGACCCGGTTCCCCCGCCCGCGGACGACGAGGAGGAGGCCGTCGTCGCGAGCAACGGCTCGCGCCGGACCGACGCGGCGATCCGGCCCGAGCGCTTCGCCCGTCTCGTGACGCTCGCCTCGATCCTCATCCGCGCGGGGCGCGCGGACGTCAAGCTCTCGGCCGCGGAGGTCTGCGAGACGATGCAGATCTCCGAGGCCGAGCTGCGCGAGGACATCAACGTCCTCAACGTCGTGAACTTCGGCGGGGGCTCGTACGTCCTCTACGCGGAGATCGACGAGAACGGCGCGATCGAGGTCGACCCGGAGCCCTACTCGGACAACTTCGCCCGCCCGGCGCGGCTGCTGCCCGTCGAGGCCAAGGCGCTCGTCGCGGCGATCGACCTCATCGGCGAGCACCTGCCGGAGGGCTCGCTGCAGTCCGCGCGCGAGAAGATCGTCGCCGCGCTGGGCGCCGATCCGATGCAGCAGGGCCTGCACGTCGCCGATCAGGGCGGCGACGACTCGGGCGCGGCGCGCGTCGCATCGGAGGCGATCAACCGTCGCCGGCTACTGCGCCTGGACTACTACAAGCCCAACGAGGACGAGTACACGACGCGTGTCGTGGAGCCGTACGCCCTCGTCAACGGGCGCGAGGGCTGGTACGTCGCCTCGTTCGATCCCGAACGTGACGACGTGCGCCACTTCCGGCTGGACCGCATCCGCCACGCTGAGGTCACCGACACGGCGTACGAGCCCCGGCCGGAGGTCAACCCGGCCGCCGAGCTTGACGGCTGGCTGCGCACCGGCGAGGTGCAGGCGTCGCGCATCGCCCGCGTCTGGGTCTCCCCGGAGCGGGCGCGCTGGGCGCGCGAGCAGCGCCGCGTCGCGCAGGAGCTCGCGGACGGTTCGGTGATCGTCGAGCTGCCGTTCAAGGGCACCCACTTTCTCGTGCGTGACGTCCTCGCGGAGGCCGGCGACGCCGCGGTGCTCGAACCCGCGGAGGCGCGCGAGGCGGTGCTGGCGGCGGTGCAGCGCCTCCGGGCGGCGGCGGTGCGGTAGCAGACGCGACCGGCACGAACGTTTGGATCGAGCCGCCAACGAACAGGATCTAGAACGTTCGTCCAGAACCCCGGCATCAGCTAGGGGAAATCGCCGTCGGTCCGCCAGAGGTGGAAGAATCGCGGCAACTTTGGGGGAAGTCGGCGTTTTGTACCAGCAAGGGCTCGGCCCGCAGGCATCACGAGCTGTCCGGGCAACGACACACTAGATTCTGGGTAAACAGGCCGCAGGCCATTGCCCCAACGATTGGAGACGCATGACTCGCAGGCTTCTCGTAGTACTCGCCACGATGGCAGGGATGCTCGTCGTGGCGCCGGCAGCACAGTCCTTCACGACGGTGCCCGTGTGGCAGTGTCGTGGCAGCGCGGCCTTCGCATCGGTCGCAGGCAACAACCGTGTCGAGCCGATCGTCGCCAACGGCAACATCAACACCGCCAACGGCGCCAGCCCCGACCGCGCGCAGTGTGTCGACAGCGAGACCGGCGCCGGCAACACGCCGACGCAGCTCGGGATCTCCCCGGAGTTCCTCGGTGCTGTGACCGGGAAGGCCAGCACCGCGATCGATCCCGACCTCGGGCGCGCGATCGACCAGACGGTTGCCGCCGAGGGACGCGTGGAAGATCTCACGCTGCTGCTCGGAGCCGGCGGTCCGACGCTCGGCGTCGGCGCGGCGAACTCGACCGCGTTCGCGCGATGCGTTGCCGGCACCACGGCACCACAGTTCGCCGGCGACAGCCGTGTGGCGGACATCACGCTCGGCGGCACGCCGATCCCGCTCGATCAGCTGCTCACCGAGCTGACGAACGTCCTCAACCCGCTGCTCGGCGCGCTCGTCGAGATCCGGGTCGACGAGCGGATCCAGACGGCGGACTCGCTGACGATCAACGCGCTGCACGTCATCGTCGTGCGCGGCGACACGCCGCTCGTCGACCTCGTCGTCGGTCAGGCGAAGGTCGGCGCCAACGGCCCGGTCTGCGACCCCAACCAGCAGAACGACGGCTCGGGCAACGGCCTCGGCCAGGTCTGCGCCTCGGGCTCGGTGCTGGACGTCGCACGCAACCTGTGCGTCATCCCGGCGGGCACGGCGGGCTCGAGCCTCGGTGAGATCATCATCGGCCGGCCCTTCCAGGGTCCGAGCGGCGGCAGCGTCCTGCCGATCGACGTCGCCCGCAGGCGCTTTGGCAACAGCCCGTGTCTGTCGGGTGGCGGCGCACCGCGGTTCGCGATCGTCGGCACAAACCGCGGCGACCGCATCACGGGTACGAACATCGCCGACCGGATCATCGGCCTCGGCGGCAACGACCGCCTCGACGGTGGCCGTGGCAACGACTGCATCGAGGGTCGCACGGGCGGTGACAACATCTCGGGCGCTCTGGGCAACGACAGGCTCTACGGCAGCTCGGGCAAGGATCACCTCAACGGCGGCCCCGGCACCGACTACATGTCGGCCGGCGCGGGCAACGACACGATCAACGGCGCGTTCGGCCGCGACCGCGCGCTCGGCGGCAGCGGTCGCGACTTCATCAACGTCGCGACGGCCGGCCCGGCCGCGTCGGTGAGCTGCGGCACGGGCAACGACGTCGCCCGCATCAACAACAACGAGCGCCGGCGCGTCAGGGGCTGCGAGCGCGTCGCGGTGTTCGGCAACAACGACCGGTAGTCCAAAGCAGGTTCGCAACGGCAGCGCGGGCGGGGCTGGTTACAGTCCCGCCCGTGAGCCGCCGCAAGCAGATCAGGATGTCCGCCGCGGAGCTCGCGGCGTTTCTGCAGGAGGAACGGACCGTCATCTGCGCGACGAACGGCCAGGACGGCTTTCCGCACCTCATGCCGCTCTGGTACGTGATGCGTGAGGGCGAGCTCTGGGCGTGGACCTTCGCCAAGTCGCAGAAGGTCCGCAATCTCGAGCGTGATCCGCGCGCCACGCTGCAGGTCGAAGCCGGCGAGGAGTATCCGCAGCTGCGCGGCGCGATGCTGAAGTGCGACGTTACGGTGCATCGCGACACCGACCTCGTCGCCACGTTCGGTCTTGAGCTGTTCGCGCGCTACGCGACTGCCGCGACGACTTCCGCCGAGCTCGACGAGGACACCCGGGCAATGGTGCTCGCGCAGGCCCCGAAGCGCGTCGCGCTGCAGTTCTGCGCCCGCTCGAGCGCCACGTGGGATCACCGCAAGCTCGCCGCTGGGGTTTACTAGGCGCCGATGAAGGGCCTCATCCTCTCCGGCGGCAAGGGCACCCGCCTGCGCCCGATCACCCACACGAGCGCCAAGCAGCTCGTCCCCGTCGCCAACAAGCCGGTGCTCTTCTACGGCATCGAGGCGATGGCGGCCGCGGGCATCGTGGACGTCGGGATCATCATCGCCCCCGAGACCGGCGACGAGATCCGCGCCGCCGCGGGCGACGGCTCGCGGTTCGGCGTCGCGATCACGTACGTCGAGCAGGACTCGCCGCTCGGCCTCGCCCACGCGTCGCTCACCGCCGAGGCGTACCTCGACGGCGACCCGTTCGTCATGTACCTCGGAGACAACCTGCTGCAGGGCGGCATCACGGAGCTCGTCGCCTCCTTTCGCGCCAGCGGGCCCGATGCGCTCATCCTGCTGACGCCCGTCGACGACCCGCAGAACTACGGCGTCGCCGAGCTCGAGGGCGACCGCGTCGTGCGCCTCGTGGAGAAGCCCGCCGACCCCGCCACCGACCTCGCGCTCGTCGGCGTGTACATGTTCACGGCCGGCATCCACGACGCGGCGCGGGCGATCGAGCCGAGCAACCGCGGCGAGCTCGAGATCACCGACGCCATCCAGTACCTCGTCGACGAGGGACGCCGTGTCGAGCCGCACATCGTGCGGGGCTGGTGGAAGGACACCGGCCGCCTGGAGGACATGCTCGAGGCCAACCGGCTCGTGCTGGACCGCATCGAGCCGCGAGTCGACGGGGAGCTGCTCGACTCGCAGTGCGACGGCCGCGTCGTCGTCGAGGCGGGGGCGCGTCTGGAGCGCACGACGGTCCGCGGGCCGGCGATCATCGGCGCCGGAGCGCACATCGCCGATGCCTACATCGGCCCGTACACGTCGATCGGCGAGGGCTGCATCATCACCGACGCGGAGGTCGAGCACTCGATCCTGCTGGAGTGCTCGCAGGTCACGAACCTCGAGGGCCGGATGGAGTCCTCGCTGCTGGGACGCAACGTCAAGATCGCGCGCGGCGTGCGCCAGCCGCGCGCCTATCGATTCATGGTCGGCGACAACTCCGAGATCGGGATCCTGTGAAGCTGCTCGTCACCGGGGCCGGCGGGATGCTCGGCCGCGCGGTCGTGGAGCGTGCGACGGGGCTCGGCCACGAGGTCCATGCCACGGGCCGGGCGGAGCTCGACATCACCGACGCCGACGGCGCGCGGCGCGTGCTGCACGAGGTCTGCCCGGCGGCGGTCGTGCACTGCGCCGCGTACACCGACGTCGACGGCGCGGAGTCGAACTGGAGCCTCGCGGAGGCCGTGAACGCCCGCGGCGCCGGCATCGCGGCGGCCGCCGCGGAGGAGGTCGGGGCACGGATCGTGCACGTCTCGACGGACTACGTCTTCGACGGCTCCAAGCGCGAGCCGTGGGTGGAGTCCGACCCGGTCGCGCCGCTCGGCGTCTACGGCGAGACGAAGCTCGCCGGCGAGGAGCTCGTCGCCGCGGTCAATCCCGCCCACGTCATCGTGCGCACCGCCTGGCTGTTCGGCACCGGCGGCAGGAACTTCGTCGACACGATGCTCGCGCTCGGCGCGGAGCGCCACGAGGTCTCGGTGGTGACCGACCAGGTGGGCTGCCCGACCTGGACAGGGCATCTGGCGGGCGCGCTCGTCGAGCTCGCCGAGCGCCCGCAGGAGACCGGCATCCACCACATCGCCGGCACCGGCCAGTGCTCGTGGAACGAGTTTGCGCTGGAGATCTTCGAGCGCGCCGGGATCGACTGCCGCGTGCTGCCGGCCACGAGCGAGCAGTTTCCGCGCCCCGCGCGGCGGCCGGCCTACAGCGTGCTGGCCAGCGAGCGCCGCGACCCCGTCGTGCTGCCGCCGTGGGGGCAAGGGCTGGCGGAGTACCTGGTCACGCGGGTCGGCGTGTCATGAAGCTGCTCGTCTGCGGTGGCGCGGGGTTCATCGGCTCGGCGTTCGTGCGCGTGCGCCTGCGCGACCACGGCGACGAGATCGTCGTGCTCGACAAGCTCACGTACGCCGGGCGACGGGAGAACCTCGCGGGCTTGGACGTCGGCTTCGTGCACGCGGGCATCGAGGACGCCGACGCCGTGGCGTCCGCCATGGAGGCGGTCGACGCGGTCGTCAACTTCGCGGCCGAGACGCACGTCGACCGCTCGATCGCCGAGCCCGACGCGTTCGTCACGACGCACGCGGTGGGCACGTGGGTGCTGCTCGAGGCGGCGCGCCGCGCCGGCGTGCGCTATCTGCAGGTCTCGACGGACGAGGTGTACGGCTCGATCGACGAGGGCTCGTTCACCGAGCAGTCGCCGCTCGCGCCGTCCTCGCCGTACAGCGCGACGAAGGCGGGGGCCGACCTGCTCGTCGCGTCGTACTTCCACACGTATGACCTGCCGACCGTGATCTGCCGCGGATCGAACAACTACGGGCCGCGCCAGTACCCCGAGAAGCTCATCCCGCTCATGATCCTCAACGCCCTGCACGGCGACCCGCTGCCGGTGTACGGCGACGGCATGCAGGTGCGCAACTGGCTCTACGTCGAGGACTTCGCGCGCGGCATCGGCCATGTGCTGGCGCACGGCGTGGCCGGCGAGGCCTACAACGTCGGCGGGCCCGACGAGTGCCCGAACCTCGAGGTCGTCCGGCGGATCATCGAGCTGACGGGCGCCGACGAGTCACTGCTGACCTACGTCAGGGACCGCCCGGGCCACGACCGCCGCTACTCGCTGGGCTCCGAGAAGGTCCGCGCGCTGGGCTGGGAGGCGCAGGTGCGCTTCGCCGACGGCCTGGAGGAGACCGTCGCCTGGTATCAGGACAACCG
>DASZDB010000254.1:0-2755 GCA_035942495.1 Solirubrobacteraceae bacterium | reverse complement strand
CATCAGCGGCGTGTGGCTCGCCGCGCTCAGGGACGAGATGTTCAGCAGGTAGCCGCGGTTTCGGACGATCTCGTCGAGCACCGCGCGATCGGTGCGCCACGTGCCGAAGAGGTTGACCTCCAGCGTGCGCTCGAAGTGCTCGCGCGGCATCGTCGCCATCCGGCCCATGAACTGGATGCCCGCGTTGGCGATCGCGACGTCGATCCTGCCGAAGCGCGCGATCGTGCCGTCGACCGCGTCGCGAACGGCTTCGTAGTCGGTGACGTCGGCCTCGAACCACGCCGCGCGTGGACCGAGCCGCTCGGCGAGTGCCGCGAGCTTCTCGGGCTCGAGGCCGACGAGCGCGACGTTCGCCCCCGCGGCGTGCAGCCGCCGCGCCGCCTCGGCGCCGATCCCGCGCGCCGCCCCGGTGATGAAGACCGTCCGCCCGGCGACGTCGAAGCGCGAGCGCCGCATCACGCCGCCGCCTCTGCGCCGGCACGGACGTCGGTCGCGTGGCGCAGGGTGTAGGCGTTCGTCTTGAAGCGCCGCGTGCGGTGGCGGAAGCGGAACGTGTAGTCGGGCCACAGCGTCACGTTCCTGCCGTCGGCGTCGAGGTACCAGCTCGCGCAGCCCGACAGCCAGACGGTGCCCGGCAGCTTGGACTGCAGCATCGCGTTGTAGGACGCCATCACGTCGGGGCGCACCTCGAACTCGGCGATGTCCTGCTCCTCCATGACGCGCAGCGCATCCATGACGTAGTTGATGTGCGACTCGATCATGTAGACCATCGAGTTGTGCCCGAGGCCGGTGTTCGGCCCGATGAGCTTGAAGTAGTTGGGAAGCCCCTCGACGGTCGCCCCGAGGTAAGCCTGGATGCCCGACTGCATCCGGTCGGCCAGCGTGGCGCCGTCACGGCCGCGGACGAGCCGCGCCGACGGCGGGTCGGTGACGTGAAAGCCCGTGCCGAAGATGATCGTGTCGACTTCGCGCGTGCTGCCGTCGGCGAGGTGGATCGTGTTGCCGCGGACGGCCTCGATGCCCTCGGTGACGAGCTCGACGTCGTCGCGCGTCAGCGTCGGGTACCAGGTGTTCGACATCAGCACGCGCTTGCAGCCAAGGCGGAACCGCGGGGCCAGCCTGCGCCGCAGCTGCGGGTCCTTGACCTGCTTGCGCAGGTGTGCCGCCGCGATCTTCTCGGCGCCGCTCATGAGCTTCGGGTGCTTGATGAAGCCCAGCGCATAGCTCTCGCGCGTCAAGTACACGGCGCTGCGCACGGCCTTCTGCAGGAAGGGAAACGTCTTGTACAGGCGCCGCTCGACGCGTGTCGTCGGACGGTCGGTGTGGGGCAGGATCCACGGTGCCGTGCGCTGGAAGACGTGCATCCGGCCGACCGTGTCGGCGATCTGGGGGACGAACTGGATCGCGGAGGCGCCGGTACCGATGACCGCGACGCGTTCCCCGGTGAGGTCGTGGTCGTGGTCCCATTGCGCGGAGTGGAACATCGTGCCCTTGAAGCTGCCGATGCCCCGGATCCGCGGGACGGCCGGGTAGCTCAGCGGCCCCGTCGCGTCGATGAGCAGATGCGCGGTCCACGCACCCTGCGACGTCTCGACGCTCCAGAGCCCGCGGTCGCTGTCCCACGCCGCGCCGGTGAGGTCATGGCCGAAGCGGATGCGCGGGTACAGGTCGTGCTCCGCGGCGAGATCGCGCAGGTACTGCCAGATCTCCCGCTGGTGCGAGTACGTCCGCGTCCAGTCGGGGTTCGGCGCGAAGGAGAAGGAGTACAGGTGCGAGGGCACGTCGCATTGGCAGCCCGGGTACGTGTTCGCCTGCCACGTGCCGCCGACGTCGTCGGCGCGCTCGATGAGCACGAAGTCCTCGATGCCCTGCTGCCTGAGGCGGATCGCGAGGCCGAGGCCGGCGAAGCCGGTCCCGACGATCGCGATGCGGACGTGCGGGATGCTGCGGTCGTGCTCGCCCTCCGGGGCGGGCGCCCCCGAGGTCGGGAGGTCGAGGATGCTCATCGGCCGGCCGGTCCGGCACCCGCGCTCGCGGCCTCGCGATCCGGGTCCGCGGGTGGGCGGGCCCAGTCGGGCAGCTCCTCGTAGGCGTCGGCGCCGTTGCCGCTGGAGCCGTTCGACGCGTCCGAGCCACCCATCGCGTAGGCCGGCTGCTCGTCGCGGCCGCGATCGCGCGAGGCGTCGTACCGCGCCCACTCGTCCAGGCTCGCCGGGCGCTCCCGGCCGGCGGTCGTGCCGACGCGGTGCAGGCCCCAGGCGAGCATCGCCAGCAGGCCCAGCGCCAGGACGAGGACGGTGCCGTAGCTGGCGTTCGTGATCGGGTCGCTCTGCGGCTTGAGCTCGCGCTGCAGCAGCTGGCGATCGGAGTAGAAGTCACGCTCGAAGCTGGCCGGCGCCGCGACGGCGGGGGCCGGGATCGCCCGGTCCTCCGGCGCGTAGATCGGCAGGCCGGAGATCGAGTTGCCGGCGTGCAGGCGGACCATCGTCTTCCAGTCGCCGTGGACCGGGAGTGGCTGCGTCGAGCGGTAGACGCCCTGCGCGACCCGCTCGAGCCGGTCGGTGATGAGCCGGCCGTCGCCCTGCCACGCGGTGATCGTCAGCCAGTTGGCCTCGTCGGCCGCGTCGCGCGGGGTGAGCGTGACGGTGGCGTTCACGGTGCGCTGCGGGCCGCTCTGCACGTCGCTCAGCGCGACCTTGGCGCTCACGCCGCTGTCGGCCTGCGTGTTCAGCGGGAGCGCGAGCAGCACGAAGAT
>DASZDB010000253.1:0-1749 GCA_035942495.1 Solirubrobacteraceae bacterium | reverse complement strand
CCAGCGCGGTCCCCAGCGACGGATCTGCCCGCCCGGTCAGCTCCATGTCCTCCGCGCCATCGACGGCGGCGACGACGGCCTGCCCCATGCGGCCGGCGGCACCCGCCACGGCGACACGGATCATCCCGCGGTCACTTGGGCCGACAGGTCCGGCGCGACCGGCCCGATGGCGCTGCGAAACGCGTCCTCGTCGGCGCCGATGGCGGCCGCGCTGAGGCGCTCCGGCGCGAGCAGCTCACGCATCAGGCCGTTGAGCTCGTCGAGGGTGACGGACTCGATGCGCTCGACGACCTCGTCGAGCGACAACAGCGGCAGCTCGCTGAGCACCGCCGAGCCGAGCCGGCTCATGCGCGCCGCGGTCGACTCGAGCGACAGGACGATCCGGCCCTTGACGTTCTCCTTGGAGCGCTCGAGCTCGTCCGCGGTGACGCCGTCGGCGCGCAGCCGCTCGAGCTCGTCGGCGACCACCTGCAACGCGGGCGCGACGTTGTCGGGCCGCGTGCCGAGGTAGATGCCGATCATGCCGGTGCCGGCGTGCAGCGACTGAAACGAATAGACGTTGTAGGCCAAGCCGCGCAGCTCGCGGACCTCCTGAAAGAGGCGCGAGGAGGACGTGCCGCCGAGGATGTTGTCCAGCACGCGCAGGATGAAGCGCCGCTCGTCGTCGCGGGCGAGGGCGGGAGCGCCGAGCGTGATGTGGTACTGCTCGGTCTCCTTGCGCAGGAAGCTCAGGTGCGGCGGCAGCTGGTCGGGCACGGGCGGCGGTTGCGGCACGCGCGGGCGGCGCGGCACGTCGAGGCCCTCGGCGAGGGCGACGACCGCGTCGTGGTCCAGCGAGCCGGCGGCGGCGATGACGACGTCCTCGGGCGCGTAGTGGCCGGCGTGGAAGGCGTGCAGGCCGGCGGAGGTCGTGTTCGCGATGACGGCGGCGCGCCCGATCACGGGGCGGCCGAGCGGATGCTCGCCGAAGACGGCCTCGCCGAGCACGTCGAAGACGCGGTCCTGAGGGTCGTCCTCGTACATCGCGATCTCCTCGAGCACGATCTCGCGCTCGTTGGCGAGGTCGCCCTCATCGATGCGCGGGTGCCAGACCATGTCGCCGACGACGTCGAACGCCTGCGGCAGGTGGTCGTCGATCACGCGGGCGTAGACCGACGTGTTCTCCTTGCCCGTGCCGGCGTTCAGCTCGGCGCCCATCGTGTCGAAGATCTGGTCGATCTCCAGCGAGCCGTAGCGGTCTGTGCCCCGGAAGAGCATGTGCTCGACCAGGTGCGACAGACCGGCTTCGGACTCCGTCTCCGCGACCGAACCGGTCGCGATCCAGAACCCGAGCGTGGCGGACCGGACGGTGGGCATCGCCTCCGTCACGACCCGGACGCCGGAGTCCAGGACCGTCAATCGTGGTTCGGCCAGCGCTAGCTCCGCTCGGGGTCGCCGTGGCGCGGGCGGCCGGAGCCGCGCCGTCCGCGATCGCCGCCACGGTCGCCGCCGCGATCGCCGCGATCGCCGCCACGCGGGCCCCGGTCACGCGGCGGACGCGAGCCGCCGCCACCGCCGTTGGTGATGGACGCGAGCTCCTCGACCGTCTTGCCGGCGATGTCCGGGTCGGCCGCCAGCCGCAGGCCGATGCGGCCGCGCTCGCGGTCGACCTCGACCACGCGGACGTGGATCTCGTCGCCCTTGTTGAGCACGTCCTCGACGGTGTCCACGCGCTCGCCCGGCTTGACGTTGGAGATGTGCAGCAGGCCG
>DASZDB010000252.1:0-3508 GCA_035942495.1 Solirubrobacteraceae bacterium | reverse complement strand
GTTCGACGCGACCGCGCGCCTGCCGCTGGACTCGCAGCTCGTCCGCGCCGCGCCGGAGCCCGCCCTCATCGTCGTCGTCTCGCGTGCCGCGCGCCGCTCGGCGATGGAGGCGCTGGCGATGGCCGGCGCCGAGGTCGTCGTCGCGACGGGCGAGAACGAGCCGGCCCGCGTGCGCTCCGCGCTCGACCAGCTCGGCGCCAAGGGCGTGACCTCGATCCTGCTCGAGGGCGGGCCGCACTTGGCGGGCGCCTTCCTCGACGCCGGCGAGATCGACGAGGTGCGCCTCTTCCTCGCCCCGCTGCTGTTGGGCGGCCGCGCCGCCCGCGATCCGCTCGAGGGCGAGGGCGTCGAGCAGATCTCCGAGGCGATCCGCGCGCTGACGCTCGAATGCGAGCGCGTCGCCGACGACCTGCTGATCTCCGCGCGGCTGCGGGAGTGGTAGTCACCCGAGGCGTGATGCCGAGCACCATCTCAGGCGCGGGGCCGGATGCCCCGCGGAGGTAACCATCTTCACCGGCCTGGTCGCGGACCTCGGCACGGTCGCCGCGCGCGACGCGACTGACGACGGGCTGCGGCTGACGCTGCGCACGCGCCTCGCCGACGAGGTCGGCGAGGGTGACTCGGTGGCGGTCAACGGCGTGTGCCTGACGGCGACAGCGGTGGCCGGCGACCGCTTCGCCACGGACGTCATGCACGAGACGCTCCAGCGCAGCGCGCTGGCCGGGGTGCAGGCGGGGGCGCGGGTCAACCTGGAGCTCGCGGTGCGCGCCGCCGACCGCCTCGGCGGACACATCGTGCAGGGCCACGTCGACGGCGTCGCGACGATCTCGGGGATGCGCGAGGACGGCTTCGCCCGCGTGGTGACGATCGCGCCCGACGACCCCGCGCTGCTGCGGTACGTCGTCCACAAGGGATCGATCTCCGTCGACGGCGTCTCGCTCACCGTTGCGCGAATCGACGACGAGGGCTTCGACGTCTCGCTCATCCCCGAGACGCTGCAGCGGACGACCCTCGGCGCGGCCGCCGTCGGCACGCCGGTGAACCTCGAGGTCGACGTCGTGGCGAAGTACGTCGAGAAGCTGCTGGCGCGCTGACTCGTCGATTCGTCGAGCGCCGCGTTTGAGGCATGGCGCCCGGGTAGGCACTCGACATGCCCGCTCTCACACGCTCCCGCCTGACACTCCTCGCCGTCGTGGCCGCGCTCGCCGGCGCGCTGCCGGCCTGCGGCACCGACGACGCCGTGCAGCGCGACACGAAGGACGCCCAGCAGGAGGTCGACAAGGACCTCGGCGGCGCCGACGAGGAGGCCGGAGACGCCGCCAAGGACGCCGGCGACGAGATCGAGAAGGGCGTCGAGGACGTCGACGGCCGCTGACGCTCGTCGCAGATCCCGCACAGCACCCGAGGCGGCTCCGCGAGCGCCGGCCGACTGCCGCCCGGTCGGCCGACCTGGCGCGTTTGGCAAGCTACGCGCCATGAGCTCGAAGACACACAGTCCCTTCGCCACGATCGACGAGGCGCTCGAGGACATCCGCGCGGGCAAGATGGTCGTCGTCTGCGACGACGAGGATCGCGAGAACGAGGGCGATCTCACGATGGCCGCGCAGTTCGCGACGCCCGAGGCGGTGAACTTCATGGCGACGCACGGCCGCGGCCTGATCTGCCTGTCGCTCACGCCGCAACGCTGTGACGAGCTTGGCCTCGACCTCATGGCGGCCAAGAACGAGTCGCCGTTCGAGACGCCGTTCACGGTGTCGATCGAAGCGCGCGAAGGCGTCACGACCGGCATCTCGGCACACGATCGCGCGCGCACCATCCAGGTCGCGATCGACCCCGAGAGCTCCCCCCGCGATCTCGTCCAGCCGGGCCACATCTTCCCGCTCAAGAGCCGCGCCGGCGGCGTGCTCGAGCGCATCGGCCAGACCGAGGCGGCGGTCGACCTGGCCCGCCTCGCCGGGCTGAACCCGGCCGGCGTCATCTGCGAGGTCATGAACGACGACGGGACGATGGCGCGCGTCGAGGACCTCGTCGGCTACTGCGCCCAGCACGACCTGCGCATGATCACCGTCGCCGACCTGATCGCCTACCGGCGCCGCCACGACAAGCTCGTCGAGCGCGTCGTCTCGACGAAGCTGCCGACCGGCTTCGGCGACTTCGAGGCCGTCGGCTACCGCGAGCTCGTCGGCGGCAAGCACCACGTCGCGCTCGTCAAGGGCGAGGTCGACGGCAGCGAGCACGTGCTCGTCCGCGTGCACTCCGAGTGCCTCACCGGCGACGTCTTTCATTCGCTGCGCTGTGACTGCGGCGAGCAGCTCGAGTCCGCGCTGGCGATGATCGAGCGCGAAGGCACCGGCGTGCTGCTGTACCTCTCCCAGGAGGGCCGCGGGATCGGCCTCCTGAACAAGCTGAGGGCCTACAAGCTGCAGGAGGGCGGGATGGACACCGTCGAGGCCAACCTCCAGCTCGGCCTGCCCGCCGACCTGCGCGACTACGGCATCGGCGCGCAGATCCTCGTCGACCTCGGCCTGAGCTCGATCCGGATCCTCACGAACAACCCGAAGAAGATCCGCGGTCTGGAGGGCTACGGCCTGTCGGTCTCCGAGCAGCTGCCGATCGAGCACATCTCCAACCCGCACAACGAGGACTACCTGCGCGCCAAGCGCGACCGCATGGGGCACACGCTGCACCACCAGGGCCTCGACGTGGACAAGGAGATGCTGCACGACGAGGAGCTGCAGGACGCGCGATCCTCCGAGGACGCCCCCTAGTGCCCGCTGCCGGGGGGTCCGAGGGCGATCGCTACGCGATCGTCGTCGGGCGCTTCTACAGCGAGCTCGCCGAACGCCTCGTCACCAGCGCGACGCGGGTCTTCGAGGACGCGGCCGGGCCCGGCGCCGTCGACGTCTTCGACGTGCCGGGCGCGTTCGAGCTGCCGCTCGCCGCCCAGATGGCCGCGCAGACCGGCCGCTACGCCGGGGTCGCCTGCCTCGGCGCCGTCATCCGCGGCGAGACGACGCACTACGACTACGTCTGCAACGAGTCTGCCCGCGGCATCCAGGACGTCGCTCTGCGCACCGGCGTGCCGTGCAGCTTCGGCGTCGTGACCGTCGAGAACATGGAGCAGGCGATGGCCCGCACCGGCGGCGGCACGCGCGACCAGGGCGCCCATGCCGCACAGGCCGTACTGGCGCTTGGACGCGTGCGCGCCCAACTGGCCTGATCACCCCCGCTGCGGGGTAGGCTGGGGGCATGCCCGTAGGTCAGGCGGAAGAGATGCTGGCGTTGGCGCTCGTGTTCGTCGTGCACGTGATCGGTGCCGTGGCGCTCGTATGGGCGCTGCTCGACGGCGAAGCGCAGGCCGGCTGGCGCCGGCGCTGGCCGCGCGGCGGCGACGACACGCCGCCGGATCGGCGGCCCGACCCGCCCGTGCCCCCGGGCGTGCGCACGCCGCCGGATCTGCCTCTGCCCGTCACGACGCCGAGCGGGGTGCGCCTGCGTGAGCCCGCGC
>DASZDB010000251.1:0-4363 GCA_035942495.1 Solirubrobacteraceae bacterium | reverse complement strand
TCGTAAGCCCGAAGCACCGTCTGGGGAGAGGGAAGGGGCCAGGCCGTCCAGCGGCGCCGCTAGTGTGCGCGCTGTGACCGTCGCATCACTGGAGCTCGATCTCGAGGTCTTCTCGGGACCGCTCGACCTGCTGCTGACGCTCGTCCTGCGCGAGGAGATCGACCTGCTCGAGGTCCAGCTCGCCGAGATCGTCATCGCCTACCTCGATCACCTCGAGGCCCGCGACGAGCTCGATCTCGAGGTCGCGACCGAGTTTCTCGTCCTCATCGCCGCGTTGCTGGAGCTCAAGGCGCGGCTCATGCTGCCGCGTGAGGCCGACGAGGTGCCGGACTTCGAGCCCGGCGAGGCGGCCGAGGAGCTGCTGGCCCGCATGCTCGAGGCGCAGCGCTACCGGCGCGCCGCCGAGCACCTCGCGGCGCGGCTGGCCGGGGAGGAGGGGGTGCGCTACCGCTGCGCGCCGCTGCCGCCCGCGCTGCGCCGCACGAACCTCGCCGCGGCGGGCGCGGTCTACAACCCGCGCCGGCTGGGCTGCGCCCTCGGCGGGCTGCTGCGCGTGCCGCCGCAGCTGTCGCTCGGGCACCTCTCGGTCCCGCGCGTGACGACGGCCCAGCGTCTGACCCATCTGCGCGCCCTGCTGAGCCGCGGCGCCACGACGTTCGACGACGCGGTACGCGGCGCTGACCGCGTGACCGTCGCCGTCACGCTCTTCGCCCTGCTCGAGCTCTACAAGCAGGGCGAGGCGACGTGGGAGCAGCCCGAGCCGTTCGGCGACATCACGATCACGCCCGCCGCGCGCGCGATCGCGCCGACGTGGGCCGGGTTCGGCTCGTGACGGCGCTCAGCGAGCTCGCGCGGATCGTCGAAGCGCTGCTGTTCCTGTCGCCCGACCCGGTCGCCGCCGAGGAGCTGGCCGACGCCACCGGGTGCGAGGTCGGTGAGGTCGCCGCCGCGCTGGCCGAGCTCGACCGCGCGTACGCGCCGGGCGCTCGCGGGCTGCAGCTCAAGCGGGTCGCGGGCGCCGTCGCCCTGGCGACCGACCCGGTCGCCGAGGAGGCCGCGCGCCGCCTTCTCGCCAAGCCGCGCACGCCGCCGCTGACGCCCGCCCAGGCCGAGACGCTCGCGATCGTCGCCTACCTGCAGCCGGTGTCGCGGCCGGAGATCACCCGGATCCGCGGCGTCGCCGCCGAGTCGGCGACTGCCACGCTCGAGGAGCGCGGCTTCATCGAGGAGGCCGGGCGCTCGCAGTTCGGCGCCGTCCTCTATCGCACCACCGATCTGTTTCTCAAGCTGTTCGGGCTGGACTCGCTCGAGGCGCTGCCGAGCGTCGTGGAGTGGGATCCCTCGCCCGAGGAGCAGGCCGACCTGCGCGACCGCCTGCTGCGGGCCGGCGAACAGCGCATGGCCGACATCCCGGCGACGTCCGACCGATAACCCGCTGGTCACACTGGCGTCCTGCCGGCGCCGTAGCGTCGCCGGCGATGGCCGTTTCGCCGCTGACGATCCCGCAGCCCGAGCTCGCGCGCAGCCTGCGCGTCACGCTCGCCGACGGCGCCGCGACGACCGTGCACGTGGCGAGCTACGACCGCGCGCTGACCGACCTGCGGGTCGTGCGCCTACGCCGCCGCGTGCCGCTCGCGGCGTGGTGCGCCCGCAACCGCGTGAGCGAGGCGCTCGTGGGCGGGTTCTATGTGCGGCCCGAGGGCACGCCGCTTGGCGAGCTGCGCACCCGCGGCATCGCGCGGGCGCACGTGCCGTTCGCGGCGCCGTGGGACGGCGAGCGCGCCTGCGTGCACGTCTTTCGCGGCGCGGTGCGCATCGCCGCTCGGCCGGAGCTGGGGGCGGCGCCGCGTGGCGACCTGCTGCAGGCCGGGCCGCTGCTCGTGCGGGCCGGGCGCGCCATCGTCCGCGACGGGGCCGATCCGGAGGGCTTCTCGGCCGGGGCGCACCAGTTCGACTCCGACATCACCGCGGGCCGGCACCCCCGGGCGGCGCTGGCGATCGCCGGCGACCGGCTGCTGGCGGTGGCCGGCGACGGCCGCGCGGACCACGAGGCGGGACTGACCCTCGGCGAGCTCGCCGACACCCTGGTCGGCTTCGGCGCCACCGAGGCGCTGAACCTCGACGGCGGCGGCTCGACGTCGCTCGTCAGCGGCGGGCGCCTGCGCAACCGCCCGCACGAGGCACACAACCGCCCGCTCCCGCTCGGGCGCGCGGTCTCGACCGCGCTGGTGTTCGCGCAGCGCGCTTGAGCGCCGCGGGCGGCGCGGGTAGCACCGCGATGTGCCCGGTCGCGTACTCAGCGTGCTGCAGTTCTTTCCCCGCGGCGGGTCGTCGCACGTGGCTCGCGCGCTGGCGCGCGGGCTGCCCGCCCACGGCTGGGAGGTGACGCTGCTCTCCGGCTCGCGCCGCGACCTCGGCGAGCACGCCGACGCGCACCGCTTCTACGCCGGGCTCGACGTTCGGGCCGTCGAGTTCGACGCCGCGCTGGCGAGCCCCGATCCGCTCGACCCGCCGCGCGGCGCGGCGCCGATGCACCCCTCCTTCGAGGACCGCCCCGGCGCGCCCGATCTCGTGTTCGCCAGGCTCGACGGCGCCGCGTACGAGCGCCAGGTGGCCGCCTGGGCGGACGCGCTCGCCGCCGCCCGAGCGCCCGAGGCCGACGTACTGCACCTGCATCACCTGACGCCACTGCACGCCGCGGCGCACCGGGTGGCGCCGCGGGTCCCGATCGTCGGGCACCTGCACGGCACCGAGCTGCTCATGCTCGAGGCGATCGCGGCGGGGCCGCCGGAGGACTGGATCCACGCGTCCGCCTGGGCGCGGCGGATGGGCGAGTGGGCGCGCCGGTGTGCCCGGCTCATCCTGCTCTCGCCAAGCCAGGTCGAGCGCGCGCGGCGGCTGCTGGACATCGACCCCGCGGCCTGCGCCGTGGTCCCCAACGGCTTCGAGCCGGAACGCATCCGCCGCGTCGAGCTCGATCGGGCGGCCCACTGGCGCACGCATCTCGTGCAGCAGCCGCGCGGCTGGCGGCCCGGCCGCGGTCCGGGCAGCGTGCGCTACAGCGAGGACGCTGTGTCCGCGCTCGCCGCGGGACCGGTGATCCTCAGCGTGGGGCGCTTCACCGCGGTGAAGCGCACGTGGCTGCTGATCGAGGCGTTCGCCGCCGCGCGCCGGCGCTTCGCCCGCCCCGCGTCGCTCGTGCTCGTCGGCGGCCATCCCGGTGAGTGGGAGGGCGAGCATCCGCTGGAGACCGTGGAGCGCCTCGGCGTGCGCGGCGTCTACCTCGCCGGATGGCACGAGCACGACACCCTGCCGGCGTTCCTGTCGGCCTCCGACGTGCTGGCCCTGGCCAGCGTGCGCGAGCAGTTCGGCCAGGTGCTCGTCGAGGCGATGGCGGCCGAGCTGCCGCTCGTCGCGGTGAACCGGTTCGGCCCCGCGGAGATCGTCGAGCCCGGGCGCACCGGCTGGCTCGTCGAGCCCGACGACCGCGACGCGCTGGCCGACGCGCTCGCGGCGGCCGTCAACGACCCGGCCGAGCGGGAGCGGCGCGGGGCGGCGGCCCGAGCGGCCGCCACGGAGCGGTACGCGTGGCCGGCGCTGGCGGGGCGGGTGGCCGGGCTGTTCGACGACGTCGCGGCCGGCCGCGCGACCGTGCCGGGCGGCCCCGCGGTCGTGCCTGGCGGCCGCGAACGCGGCGCCCTCGCATGAAGCACGTTCAGCCGGACGTGGCGAGCAGCGTCAGGCTCCCGCCGGCCCAGGGCACCGCGTCGAGCTCGTCGAGGTGGATCGGCCGGTAGCGGACGGGCCGCGCGGCGGTCATCGCGGCGAGCCGCTTCAGCCGCGGCCGGCGCCGGCGGCCGCGAGCTGACCGCACGCGGCGGCGATGTCGCGCCCGCGCGTGAGGCGGACCGTGGCGCGCAGCCCGTGCTCCTCGAGCACCGCGCGGAACGCGTTGATCGCGTCGGGGCTCGAGCCGTCATAGGAGCCGGTGGGGTTGTACGGGATGAGGTTGACTTTGAAGACCTTCGGATCGAGCACCTTCGCGAGCGCCACCGCCTGCTCGTAGCGGTCGTTGACGCCGGCGAGCATCACGTACTCGACGAAGACGAGCCGGCGCTTCGCGGCGTGGAAGCGCTCGCAGGCCTCGAGCACGTCGGCCAGCGGGTAGCGGTCGTTGACCGGCATGATCTGCGAGCGCAGCGCGTCGTCGGCGGCGTGCAGGGAGAGCGCGAGGCGGATCGGCATGTCGGTCTGCGCGAGGCGGTCGATGCCGGGGATCCAGCCGACCGTCGAGATCGCGGTGCGACGGTGCGTGACGCCGAGGTCGGGCAGGCGCTCGCACGCCGCCAGCACGTGGTCGAGG
>DASZDB010000250.1:0-28085 GCA_035942495.1 Solirubrobacteraceae bacterium | reverse complement strand
CGCGAGCTCGGCGCCTACAAGGTCATCTTCCTGACCGACGTCGCCGGCTGGCTGCGCGACCCCGCCGACCCCGACTCGCGGATCACGCAGGCCGAGGCCGATGCGGTCGAGGGCGCCCTGCCCGACGTCGGCGGCGGCATGCGCCCGAAGCTGCAGGCCTGCATCGACGCGATCCACGGCGGCGTCCGGGCCGCGCACATCATCGACGGGCGCGAGCCGCATTCGCTGCTGCTCGAGCTCTTCACCGACGCCGGCAGCGGCACGAAGATCCATCCCGCGCGATGACGACGCTCGGCGAGCTGCAGGCGCTCGAGCATGACCACGTCGTCCCCGCGTACGCGCGCCAGCCCGTGCAGTTCGTGCGCGGCGAGGGCGCGCGGCTGTGGGACGACGCCGGCATCGAGTACCTCGACTTCCAGACGGGGTTGGCGGTCACGTCGCTGGGCCATTCCCATCCGGCGGTGGTCGCGGCGATCCAGGAGCAGGCCGCGCGGCTCGTCCACGTCGGCAACCTCTTCTACAGCGAGCCCGGCATCCGGCTCGCCGAGCGGCTGGCGGCGTCGGCGCTGGGCGGCGGCGGCAAGGTGCACTTCGCCAACTCGGGCACCGAGGCCAACGAGGCCGCACTCAAGCTCGCGCGCAAGGCGAAGCCGCAGGGCACGATCGTCTCCGTCCACCGCGGCTTTCACGGGCGCACGTACGGCTCGCTCTCGGCGACGCCGCAGGAGTCCAAGCAGGCGCCGTTCGCGCCACTGGTTCCCGGCTTCGTCTCGGTCGCCCCCAACGCCCGCGCGGTGGCCGGCGCGGTCGACGCGGGCACCGCCGCGGTGATCCTCGAGCCGGTGCAGGGCGAGAGCGGCGTCTGGGTGCTCGACGACGAGCTGCTGCAGGCCGCGCGCGCGGCGTGTGACGAGCACGGCGCGGCGCTGATCTTCGACGAGGTGCAGTGCGGCCTCGGGCGCACCGGCACGCTGTGGGCCTACGAGGACGCCGGCGTCGTGCCCGATCTCATGACGACGGCGAAGGCGCTCGGCGGCGGCCTGCCGATCGGTGCGCTGATCTGCTCGCCGCGCTACGCCGACGTGTTCGCGGCCGGCGACCACGGCTCGACCTTCGCCGGCGGCCCCGTGCCCTGCGCGGCGGCGCTCGCGGTGCTCGACATCGTGGAGGATCCCGCGCTCCTGGCCCGCGTGCGCGCACTCGGAGAGCGCCTCGCCGAGGGCCTCGCGGCGCTGCCCGGCGTGGCCGCCGTGCGCGGCCGCGGCCTCATGCTGGCCTGCGACTTCGCCGACGGCGGCGCGCCCGAGCTCGTGCGCCGCGCGCTGCTCGACCAGCGCCTCGTCGTCAACGCCACCGGCCCCGCGACGCTGCGCCTGCTGCCGCCGCTGACGATCGGCGACGAACACGTCGACGACGTCCTGCAACGACTGCGGGCCCTCCTGTAGGAGAGCCCGCAGTCCGTCCTTACGTTGCCGTGGCTAGCGCAGCGTGCGGCCCCGGCGGTTCTTCACCGTCAGGCGCAGCGTCACGCGCGAGGTCACGCGCGTCGAGCGCAGGTCCGGCCGGTACGCGTACTCGATGCGGCGGCTGCGCAGGTCGATCGGCAGGATCAGCGTGAGCCGGCCGTTGGCCCGCGAGCGCAGCCCCGTCTTGCGGCGCCGCTTGTTGCCCGGCAGCACGTGCACGACGTCGACCCTGGCGCCGATGATCGGGCGCGGGTTGGAGCCGCACGTCACGAGCCGTCCGCGCGTGACCGTGCGGGTGCCGAAGCGGCTCGTGAGGGAGCGTCCGACGCTGCGGAAGCCCCCGCGTACGAAGAACATCTGAAGCCGGCCGCACGTCGCCACCGGGCCGGACGGGCTTCCGATGCGCCCGTTCTCACCCGAGCCGACGACGGTCGTCGGCGCTCTCGTCACCACGCACACCCGCGTGTTCGGATCAGGCGTCGCCCCGGGGGGACAGGGCCTGTCGCGGACGAGCACGCAGTTGTTCGTCGCCGGATCGCGCACCGATCCCCCGGTGCAGTTGGCGGGCGGTGACTGCACGAGCACGATGCACGCGCCTGCCCTGTCGGGATCCGCCGTCGAGCCGGCTGGGCACGGCGCGTTGACCTGGCGGATGATGATGCACGCCCCGCCGGCCGCCGGGTCTGGCGTCGAGCCCGCCGGACACGGTGCCGTGACGGTCTTCACGCACACCAGCGGGTCAGACCCGGCCTGGGGGACGAAGCCCTCCGGGCAGACCGGTACGACCGGTGGCGCGCAGACCGCGCCGTGGCGGTCGACCTTCGCCTCGCCAAGGACGACCCTGGAGACCGGCTCGCCGCCGGGAGCGGACAGCAGCTCGATGTGCACCGCTCGCTGCGTCAGCGCCTGGTCGGTGCTCGTCGCGGTGCCCTCCGGCACCTGCTGGTTGAGCCGGATGCGGACGAGGGGGAGGAGGTCGAGGTCGACGGGCTCGCCGTTCTGGGGGATGTCGATGACCGTGTCGTTGACCATGAGCGAGACGATGCTGCTCGAGCCGGTCAGCTCGGGCGCGCCGTTGACACAGCGCCCCGTGGCCTGGGCCGTGACGGCCTCGGCGTCGATCGTCAAGCCGGGAATCTCGACGCGCACCGTCTCGGCGACGCCGCCCTCTGCCGCAGCGGTCTGCTCGCGTGCCGGCGCGATCGCCGGAGTGATCGAGGTGCTGGCTGAGGCCGCCTCCAGCGAGAGCGTCGGAGCAGCCTCGTCCGGCGGGAGGGCGATGTTCTGCACGCCGGCGTCTGCGTTCGCGCAGAATTCGCGGTCGGGGGTCAGCCGATCGGGTTGCCCGTTGGCGAGCACCGGCTCGATGCGCTGGGAATCCAGCAGCGGGTTGAGCTCGATGTAGCCCGCGCTGCCGCGGCAGGTCCAGACGGGCAACGCAGTGTCCGCGCTCGCCGTCGGGACGACGCCCGCAAGCGCACCCAAGACACAGACGGCAAACAGCCGTCCCCTACTCATCACATGGTTGCGCATGCACTCCCTCTCTCCCTGCTGGTCGATGCTCCGTGAGACCTCTAACGCAGCGACGGGCGAAAGCTTGCGCATCTGTGCGCACAACGGCCACGGGCCCTCCCGATGGGAGGGCCCGCAGGCGGTGGTGTGTGCAGCGCTAGCGCATGACGCGACCGCTGCGGTTGCGCACGGTCAGGCGCAGCGTCACGCGCGACGTGACGCGCGACGACCGCAGGTCCGGCCGGTACGAGTAGCGGATCGTCCGCGTCCGCACGTTGTTCGGCAGGATCAGCGTCAGCCGGCCGTTGGCCCGCGAGCGCAGCCCGGTCTTGCGGCGCTGCTTGTTGCCCGGCAGCACGTGCACCACGTCGATCCTCGCGCCGATGATCGGGCGCGGGTTGGAGCCGCACGTCACGATCCGGCCGCGCGTCACCGTCCGGGTGCCGTAGCGGCTCGCGAGGCTGCGGCCGAGGCTCCGCATGCCGCTCGCGAAGTTCATCGTGATGCGACCACACGTCGCGACGGGACCGGTCGCGCTTCCGATGCGACCGTTCTCACCGAGGATCCTCGTCGATGACGAACCCGACGTCCCGGCCGGACCGGGCCGACCCTGCGCGCCCGGAGGCCCTCCCGGACCTGCGGGGCCCGCCGGCCCTGGGGCACCGTTGGCACCCGCCGGACCCTGCCCGCCCTGAGGACCTGCCGGGCCGGCCGGCCCGCCCGGCCCTGTGGGGCCTACCGGACCTGTCGGGCCCGCCGGACCCTGCTCGCCGTCGGCGAGGGTCGTGAACTCGACGGGCGTCGGGTCCGTCGTCGGCCCGACATAGTTCGTCGCGGCGACGCGCGCCTCGTACGTCGTGTCCTTCTTGAGGCCCGAGATCACGACGCTGTTGGGCTGCACGACGCGCCGGCCGCCGGAGATCGGCGCACCGGCCGCCGACACCAGCCAGGGCTCCGTGCCCTTCTCGCGGTATTCGTAGACGTATGTCGTCTGCGGTCCCGTCGTCATGAAGACCTCGGGGTTGATGGCGCTGTTGAGCACCGCCGACTCCGCTCCGGCGACCGCCGGGAGGGTCTCGACGGTCGGCGCGCAATCCGTGCGGAAGGAGAGCGTCTCGCCGATGCCCCCCGCCGCGGGGCCGTCCGAATCAACCGTCTGTGCCTCGATCCGGAAGTAGTACGTCGTGCAGGCGGTCAGGCCGCTGATGCCACGCGAGCGCGGCTGCTCGTCGGTTCTCGATCCTGCGTTGAACGCATCCGTCGCGATGTCGTCGGTCGCGTCGGTGGCGTCGTCCGCGAAGTCCGCGTCGTCGTCGTAGCGGAACCGGTACGTCGAGGGCAGGCCCTGCGCGTTCGTCCGGCCGTTCAGCGTGGCCGTCGTCGCCGTGATGTTCGTGGCGGGATCCGTGATCGCCGTGGCCGGGCCGAACGTCGGCGTCCCGTCCTGCACGCGCAGGCGGACGTTGTCGTACTGAGCGCGCATGGTGAAGAGGGCCGCGATCGCCGTGGCGAGGCCGGCCGGGTTGGCCCGGAAGGTGGTCGTCAGCTGAATGCGGTAGCTGTGACCGCTCTGAACGCTCCCGGGCGGCAGGCTGATGGGCCCGTGCCCGGTGAACGGGGAAGCGGGCGACGTGCTGCCGCGATCGATCTCGATCGTGTCGCCGTCGAGGACGAGTGGCGTCCCGCCGGCCTGGTCGACGAGGAGGAACTGGTAGCCGATCCGGGCGGGCTCGGCGCCCAGGCCGACCGGCAGCAGCGCGTCGATCATGAAGTGGCGGTCGACCGTGAACGTCGCGGGCCCGCCGACGGGAACGGTGAAGACCGGCGAGAGGGCGGTGCTGCGACCTCGGATCACGCCGATCGCGCTGCCGAGCACGGACGCGGAGGCGGCCTGCTCACTGCGCTGCTCGAGCGATCCCGGCGGTGTACCGATGCCGGCCGCATGATCGGTCCGCGGGTCGCAGAGCGGGTCGGGTGCGGCGAGATCGAGCAGCACGGTGTCACCGAGCGTGACGAGGTCGCAGTGGTTGTCGAACTCGATCCACCCGTCGAGACCGGAGTCGAAGGATGTACCCGTGATCTTGTTGTCCGGGTAGATCGTGTCCGCGTGTGCCGCAGGCACCGCCGCGAGCATGATGAGAGCGAGCGCGAGTAGGCATGCGCCGACGCCGCGCGAGAGGCGATGTGCCTCGAGAGTCATCTGGGTGTTCCCCCTGCCGTTTGGTTGGATCCGTCCATCGCGCGAGCCCGACGCGCGATATGCCCTTCAAAGCTAACGGATCCGGGGGCGTTCGTCACCATGTGCACGAGATTTGGGGTGCAGGCTGTAGTCGCCCCCGCACGCGGGCTCGTAGGCTTGCGGTCTCATGGCCGAAACCACGAACCAGACGCCGCACACCCGCACGGCCTCGTATCTCGCCGAGCCGAGCGAGGTCGGGCGCGTCCTGTTGCTGTATTCCGGCGGCCTGGACACGAGCGTCATGCTCAAATGGATCGCCGACGAGTACGAGGCCGAAGTCGTCACGCTGACCGTCAACCTCGGCCAGCCGGGCGAGGACTACGAGGTCATCGAGGGCAAGGCGCGGCGGATCGGCGCGGTCGAGTGCTTCACGGTCGACGCGCGCGACGAGTTCGCCCGCGACTTCGTCCTGCCCGCGATCAAGGCCAACGCGCTCTACGGCGGCGGCTATCCGCTGTTCACCGCGCTCGGCCGCCCGCTGATCGCCAAGCTCGCGGTCGAGTACGCGCGCAAGACCGGCTGCGACACGATCGCCCACGGCTGCACCGGCAAGGGCAACGACCAGGTCCGCATCGAGGCGACGATCGCGACGCTGGCGCCCGAGCTGAAGGTCATCGCGCCGGTGCGCGGCTGGCAGATGGGCCGCGACGAGGAGATCGAATACGCCCGCCGCCACGGGATCCCCGTGAAGGGCGGCAGCGAGATCACCCCGTACTCGATCGACGACAACCTGTGGGGGCGCTCCTCGGAGGGACGCTGGATCGAGGATCTGTCACACGCGCCCGATGACGACGTCTTTCAGCTCGTCACCCCGCCCGAGCAGGCGCCCGACGAGCCGCAGACCGTTGCGGTCACGTTCGAGCGCGGCGTCCCGGTGGCGGTCGACGGGGAGCGGATGGAGCTC
Organism: Solirubrobacteraceae bacterium; assembly: GCA_035942495.1. Taxonomy (GTDB): domain Bacteria; phylum Actinomycetota; class Thermoleophilia; order Solirubrobacterales; family Solirubrobacteraceae; genus CADCVQ01. The sequence goes on along the minus strand of DASZDB010000250.1, from coordinate 21,964 downwards.
GTCGCGCTGCTCGACCACGTCGCCGAGATCGGCTGTCGCCACGGCGTCGGCATCGTCGACCACATCGAGGACCGCATCGTCGGCCTGAAGGTGCGCGACATCTACGAGGTGCCGGCGGCGGCGATCATCCTGCCCGCCCACGCCGAGCTCGAGAAGCTCGTCGGCACGATCCACCAAAACCAGTTCAAGCCCCAGCTCGAGCGCCAGTGGGCCTACCTCGTGTACGCGGGCCTGTGGTGGGAGCCGCTGCGCGGCGACATCTCCGCGTTCATGGAGCACGTCAACGAGCAGGTCAGCGGCACGATCGGCATGAAGCTCTACAAGGGCTCGGCGCGCGTCGTCACGCGCGACTCGCCCAATGCCGTCTACGACCAGGCGCTGGCCTCCTTCGGCGAGTCGGGCGGGCTGTTCTCCCAGCAGGCCTCGCCGGGTTTCATCGAGCTGTGGTCGCTGCAGTCGCGGATGGCGTACCGGCTGCGCGAGGATCTCAACCCCACCGGTGCGGGACCCGCCGAGGACGGCGAGTCGTAGGGCCGATCGCGGGTAGCCTGTCCTGCATGGGATACAAGGTGCTCGGATTCGTCGTATGGCAGGGCGCGCGCTGGTACGCGCGCCGTCGCGTGGCCCGGATGCTCCCGTCGCGCCGGGTGGCGGCGGCGGCGTTCGTCGTGAGCGCGGTCGCAACCGTCGCAGTGGTCACGGCCACCAAGCGCGGCGATTGCACCGACAGCTCGTAGGCGTGACGGCGGCGTAGACGGCCATTTGCGCAAGGAGCGGGAAGGCTCCCGCGCGGTCGCCGGGTTCCGCCGCCGCGGCGCCTATTCTCAGCCGCTCGTGACGCCTCCCGCCTGCGCCCATCTGCACGTCCACTCGGAGTACTCGCTGCTGGACGGAGCCTGCAAGATCGACGCCCTCGCCGCGCGCGCCGCGGCGTTCGGACAGCCGGCTCTGGGGCTGACGGACCACGGCGTGATGAACGGCGCCGTCGAGCATTTCCAGGCCGCCCGTAAGCACGGCATCAAGCCGATCCTCGGCTGTGAGATCTACCTCGTCGACGACCAGGCGGCGCGCGGGCGCCACGAGCACAACCACCTGACGCTCCTGGCCGCCACCGACGAGGGCTACCGCAACCTCGTCAAGCTCTCGAGCGCCGGCTTCCTCGACGGCCTCAACCGCGGCAAGCCGACCGTCGACCTCGACGTCATCGCGCGCCACGCCGAGGGGATCATCGCGCTGACCGGCTGTCTGGCCTCGCGCTTCTGCCAGCGCCTGATCTGCGGTCAGGAGGACGAGGCACGCGCGCACGCCGACGACCTGCTGCAGATCTTCGGGCCCGAGGACGTCTACTTCGAGGTCCAGCGCAACGGCCTTGCCGAGCAGAACCAGGCCAACGAGGGGATCGTGAGGATCGCTCGCGAGCTCGGCCGCCCGCTCGTCGGCACGGGGGACGTGCACTACCTGCGCAAGGAGGATTACCACCACCACACGGCGCTGCTGGGCGTGCAGACGAAGTCCACGCTGCGCCAGCCGAAGATGACGTTCGACACGAACGAGTTCTTCCTGAAGTCCAGCGAGGAGATGGCGGAGGCCTTCGCGCCGTGGCCGGAGGCGCTCGCGTCGACGCTGGAGATCGCCGAGCGCTGCAACGTCGAAATCGAGCTCGACAAGCAGCTCATCCCCGCCTACCCGACGCCCGACGGCGAGGACGAGCACGCATACCTGCGCGCGCGCGTCGAGGACGGCCTGCGAGAGCGCTATGGCGATCCGGCCCCCGCCGAGGCGCGTGAGCGCATGGAGATGGAGCTCGAGGTCATCCACCGGATGGGCTTCGACGCCTACTTCCTCATCGTCTGGGACTTCATCGCCTACGCGAAGGCCAACAGCATCGCGGTGGGTCCCGGCCGCGGCTCGGCGGCGGGATCGATCGTCGCCTATTGCCTGCAGATCACCGACGTCGACCCGCTGCGCTACGGGTTGCTGTTCGAGCGCTTCCTCAACCCCGAGCGGGTGTCGATGCCGGACATCGACATCGACTTCTCCGTGCGCGGCCGCGCGAAGGTCATGCGCTACGTCGTCGAGAAGTACGGCCGCGAGTCGGTCGCCCAGATCGTGACCTTCGGCAAGATGTTCCCGCGCGCGGCGACGCGTGACGCCGCCCGCGTGCTCGAGCACGACTACGGCGTCGGCGACAAGCTCGCCAAGCTCATCCCCGACCCGATCATGGGCCGCTCGCCCTCCTTCGCGGACTGCCTGGCGCCCGGGCAGGACCTGCGCAAGGCCTACGACTCCGACCCGATCGCCAAGCAGATCATCGACGTCGCCCGCGGGCTGGAGGGGATCGTCCGCAACTCGTCGATCCACGCCGCCGCGGTCGTCATCGCCGAGGGCCCGCTGACCGACATCGTCCCGCTGCAGCTCGCCGACTCAAACCAGGTCGACGCCGACGGCAACAAGATCTTCAACATCGTCACGCAGTTCTCGATGAAGCCCGTCGAGCAACTCGGCCTGCTGAAGATGGACTTCCTGGGCCTGCGCAACCTCGACGTCATCGAGGACGCGCTGGACATCATCGAGCGCTCGACAGGGCTGCGGCCGGACATGGCCAACCTGCCGCTCGACGACCAGCGCACGTACGACATGCTCGCCGCCGGCGACTCGATCGGCGTCTTTCAGTTCGAGTCCGAGGGCATGCAGAAGGCGCTGCGCAACGTGCGCCCGTCGGAGTTCGACGACCTCGTCGCGCTCAACGCCCTGTACCGCCCGGGCGCGATGGACCACATCGGGACGTACGCGCGCGGCAAGCGCAACCCGGAGACGATCGAGTACGCCGACGAGCGCCTGCGGGCGATCACCGAATCGACGAAGGGGGTGATCCTCTACCAGGAGCAGTCGATGCAGATCGCCAAGACGATCGCCGGCTTCTCGGGCGCCAAGGCCGACGACCTGCGCAAGGCGATCGGCAAGAAGAATCGTGCGGCGATGGCCAAGCTCGAGCCCGAGTTCCGCACCGGTTGCCGCGCCTCGGGCACCCGCGAACAGGTCATCGAGCAGCTGTGGGCGACGAACGTCAAGGCCGCCGACTACTCGTTCAACCGTTCGCACGCGGCGTGCTATGGGCTGATCGCCTATCGCACCGCATGGCTGAAGGCCAACTACCCGGCCGAGTACATGGCGGCGCTCATCAGCTCGGTCATGTCGACGAAGGACAAGGTGCCGTTCTTCGCGACGCAGGCCGAGCAGATGGGGATCCAGATCCTGCCGCCCGACGTCAACGTCTCCGACCACGACTTCGTCGTCAGCGAGGGCAACATCCGCTTCGGCCTCGACGCGGTCAAGGGCGTCGGGTTCGCCGCGGTCGAGGCGATCAAGGCGGCTCGTGAGAAGGACGGGCCGTTCGCCTCGCTGTGGGACTTCTGCGCCCGCGTCGACTGCCGCTCGGTGAACAAGAAGGCGATCGAGGCGCTCATCAAATGCGGCGCCTTCGGCTCGACGGGCGCGACGCGCAAGGGCATGCTCACCGTGCTCGAGCAGGCCCAGGGCGCCGGTCAGAAAGTCCAGCAGGACCTCGAGATCGGGCAGGGCTCGATCTTCGACGGCTTCGACTGGGGCGGCGGCGAGACGGTGGGCGCGGGCGGCGCGGCCGCCGCGTTCGCGGCGCCGCAGCATCCGCCGATCCCGACGGAGGAGTTCGACCAGCCCGAGCTGCTGGCCGTCGAGAAGGAGTCGATCGGCCTGTTCATCTCCGCTCATCCGCTCAAGCAGGTGCGCGAGGCGCTGCGCGAGCGCGTGGACTGCCCGCTGGCCGAACTCGCGCAGCGCAAGGACAAGGAGTGGGTCAACGCCGGCGGGATCATCACCGCCGCCAAGAAGATCCGCACGCGCAGCGGCGACCCGATGATGTTCGCGACGCTCGACGACCTCGAGGGCTGCGTCGAGATCCTCGTCTTCGGCAAGGCGCTGGCGGAGTACGAGGGCGCGCTCGGCGTGGACTCGGTCGTCATCGTGCGCGGCCGCGTCGACCACAAGGACGCCGACAAGACATGCCTCGTCGTGCAGACCGTCGAGCCGTTCGAGCCGACGCCGGAGGAGGTCGAGCAGGCCAAGCAGCTCGCCGCCACGCGCAAGGTTGGCCCGCCGCCGCTGCACGTGACGATCCGCGACGCCGCGCGGTTGCAGGCCTCGATCATCGACGACCTCAAGAGCCTGCTCGCCAACTACCCCGGCGAGTGCGAGGTGCTGCTCGAGGTGCAGATGAGCTCGGGCGACCCGCGCACGCTGAGGCTCGGGCCGTCCTACAAGGTGGCGCCGACGCCGACCTTGCGCGCCGAACTCGAGCAGGTGCTCGGGCCCGCGATACACGCTGTCTGACGCGCGTCCGCGGGGCGCGCGCGTTGGCGGTGCGCACGCCCGTGGCGCGAACGAGTGCCAGAGCCTCGGTGCGCGCCGCTGCTGGCAGCGCAGACGGTGCCAAAACGGTCGACGAGGAAGGGTCAGCGCGACCGGACGACGCGGGCGACCTCCGCGTCGGGGTAGACGGGCAAGCGCCGGCTGCCGCGCCTGATCTGCAGGATCGTGATCGGTGCCGCGATGACGTCGCCGTTGCGGTCGAAGCGGATCCGTCCGGTGAGGCCGCCTCGCAGGTCGGTCCCGAACAGCGCGCGCAGGACTCCTGCGCGCGTGCCGTCTGAGGCCGCGAGCGCGTCGAGCAGCACTCCGGTCGCCTCGGCCGCGTAGACGGCGCTCGGCTCGATGTCGACCCCGGGCAGCGTGGCGCCGAAGGCGTCGACGAAGCGCCGGCCGGCCGGCGGCAGGCTCGCGTTGATGAGCCCGCTGACGCTGACGTACGTGCCCTCGGCCGCGGCTCCGGCCTGCCTGGCGAGCAAGCCGGTTCCCGTGAAGCCCTCGGTGGCCAGGATCGCCACCTCCCGCCCCAGAGCCCGGCGGATCGCGCGCAGCACCGCGGCGCCGTTGGAGTCCAGGATGCCGCCGAGGAAGACGGCGGCGGGCCGGGCACGGGCGATGGCGCGGGCCAGCCGGTCGTAGCTGCCCGTCTCGGGGTTCCAGCTGCGCCGCGCGACAACCTCGCCGCCGAGCGACCGCGCGGAGGCCGCAAAGCGGTCGGCCAGCGCGCGCCCGAACAGCAGGTCGCCGTCGTCGAGCGCCGCCACTCGCCGCGCGTCGAGGTCCTCGACGGCGAGCGAGGCGAGCGCCACCGCCTGGTGGTCGTCGGTCGGGAACACGCGCGCGAAATGCCGCCGCCCGCGGGGATAGAACGAGCGTAGCTCGCCCGGTGGGGCGCCGGCCTGCGGGCGGGTGAGGCTGACGGACGAGTTCAGCGGCGAGAGCATCGCCAGCGGCCCGCCCGGCGCGCTGGCGAGCTCCGGCAGAGCGGCCGCCGTGCACGGCGAGTTCAGCGTGCCCATGACCGCGACGACCCGCTCGTCGCGCGCGTACGCGCGTGCGTTGGCGGCGCACTTGGCAGGTTCGAACAGGCCGCTGCGCGCGAGCGAGTCGTCGCAGGATTGCAGCCCCACGCGCAGGTCGCCGGCGCGGAAGCCGCGCCGCCGCAGCACGAAGGCGGCGGCCTGCGCCATCTGCTGCGCGGAGATGCGCACGCCGCCCTGAAGCGGCAGGTCGGAGACGATCAGCCGGTCGGGTGTGCCGCCGCCGCCGAAGAAGGTCGGCTCGCACGAGCTGTGCACCGGCGGGCCGCCGACGCGCGCGTCGGCGTCGGCCGCCGCCGATCGGCGGTCGCCCGTGACCGTTACCCAGACGCCGTCCGCGGCGGCGGCCACGGCGCGCGGCGCGCCGCCGAGCTGCAGGGTCCGCGTCACGCGGTTCGTGGTGGGATCGATTCGCGCGAGCGTGCCGCGCAGCGGGTTGGCCACCCAAACAGATCCTGCGCCGAAGGACAGATCGCCTGCGCCTGCCCCGACGTCGATCGTGCGCATCACGAGGCGCGGGCCGGGCTCGACGCGCCAGACGGTGCCATCGCCGGGGGCGCTGACCCAGGCCGCTCCGCCGCCGACGGTCAGCGACGCCACCGCAGATGCGCCGATCCGGCCGCGGACGGCGATCCGGTTCGTGCGCCGGTCGATGCGGGCGATCCTCCCGTCGATCCCGAGCACCCAGACCCCGCCGCCTGCCGCCACGGCACGTGCCTGCAGCCCACGGATCGTCGCGACGATGCGATTCGTGCGCGGGTCGATGCGGACCACGGAGTAGTCCGACGCGATCGCCCATACGGCGTCGCGCTCGACGGCGACGTGATCCTCGGTCAGCTCGCTGACCGCCGTACCGGAGCGCGGCAGGTCGATGCGAGCGCGCACCGTGCGGGTGGTCGGGTCGACGCGGGCGAGCGCAGCGGCGACGGGGCCCGCCGACTGCGAGTCCGCCAGCGCGGCGCCGCCGAGGACCCACAGCCCACCTGCTCCCGCCGCGATGTCCGTCGGCGTCGCGCCGGTCGCGAACGTCGTGACGGCAGAGGAGTCGCGGTCGACTCTGGAGACCGTGTGCGCGTCCGCGTCCAGCGTCCACACCGCACCCTCGCCAACCGCGACGGCAGCGGGCGTCGTCCCGACGTTCACCTCGCGCTCGACCTCGCCGCGGCGCGGGTCGATGCGGATGAGCGCGGCCGCCCGCGCGTCCGCGGCCGGGTCGTCGTCGCCGCCCCCGAGGATCACGAGCAGCGACGCGACGGCCACGCAGGCCGCCGCCGCAAGCGCCAGCGGCCACCGCGTCCGCCACTTCGCCGGCGCCCGCGGCGGGGCGTCGACGCGTGTGTCCGCCTCCCGCTCGCGGCGGGACCCGCCGGCCGGCGGCCGGCGGGACGCGGCGGGCAGATCGAGCGCCGGATCCTGCGCCAGGATCTCGCCCTGCAGCCCGCGCAGCCGCGTGCCCGGGTCGAGCCCGAGCTCCTCGCCCAGCAGCCGCCGCCCGTCGTCGAACGCCGCCAGTGCGTCCGCCTGGCGGCCCGAGCGATACAGCGCGAGCATGAGCTGGGCGCGCAGGCGCTCGCGCAGCGGGTGGCGTCGCACGAGCGTGGCCAGCTCGGGCGTCAGCTCGGCGTGGCGCCCGAGCGCGAGGTCGGCGTCGATGCGGGTCTCGAGCGCCTCGAGCCACGCCTCGTCGAGCTCGCGGGTGGCAGCGGCGGCGAACGGCTCGTTCTCGAGCTCGGCCAGCGGGCGTCCGCGCCAGAGCTCGAGCGCCTCGCGCACGGACGCCGCGGCCTGCACGGGATCGCCCTCGTCGAGCTGGCGGCGGCCGGTGGCGACGAGCGTCTCGAAGCGGCGCAGGTCGAGCTGGTCGGGGTCGATCGCGAGCATGTAGCCGGGGGCGCGCGTGACCAGCAGCGCCGGCGCTCCGCTGTGCCCGGGCTCGAGCAGCCTGCGCAGGCGCGACACGTGCGCCTGCAACGCCGTCTGCGCGTCGGCCGGTGGCTGTTCGCCCCAGATCTCCTCGATCAGGCGATCGCTCGACACGACCTCTCCGTGGTGCAGCAGCAGGACCGCGAGCAGCGCCTTCTGCTTGACGCCCCCCAGGCGAAGCTGACCGTCGCCCGCCTGCACCTCCAGCGGGCCGAGGATCCTGAAATCAAGGCGTTCGCTCAGGCGCGCAACGTACCTGCTTCGCCCCGGAAAACCGAGCCGGGCAGGGCGCTGTCAGCGGGATGTCAGCCGCTTGAAAGCTGTGCTCAGCAGGGTGCGGCGCGATGAAACGCCAGACGTTCTCCCAGGTGCTCCGGGGCACGATCACCGTCGTCGGGCCGGGGCTGCTCGACGTCGCGCTGACCGCATCCGACGGCAGCTGCGACGCGCTCGTCTCGCAGCTGGCGTTCTCCGACAGAGATCGCCTGCGCATCACATCCACATTCGTCATCGATCACACGGGGCAGGTAAGCGGCCGCAAGGTGTCGCTCGTCTTCCTGCCTGGAAGGGAGCACACATGACCCGCGCACCCGTCGTACTCCTCGCTCTGGCCGCGGCGCTCGCCGCCGCGGCCCCCGCATCCGCCACGTTTCCCGGCGCCAACGGCAAGCTCGTCTTCCAACGCCCCGCCGGCGGTCAGGTGAACGTGTTCACGATCGGCGCCGACGGTCGCGGCGCCGCGCGCATCCTCGGGACGTCGCTCATCGAGGAGCAACCGGTGTGGTCGCCCGACGGTCGGCGGATCGCGTTCGCCCGCAGCGCGCGCGGGGGGCATCCGACCGAGATCTGGACGACCGGGCCGGGCGGGGAGGATCTGCGGCAGGTCACGCGCTTCAAGGACGTCGCCGCGGCGCCGGCGTGGACGCCGGACGGGCGGATCGTGTTCTTCACGACGAAGGACTTCCGCGCACCGTCGTCACGCGACGCTCCGCCGCCGCCGGCCGAGTTGTATTCCATCGCCGCCGACGGCAGCGATGCCCGGCGACTGACGAACGACCGCTCGATCCAGACCGATCCCGACGTCTCACCGATCGACGGAACCATCGCCTTCGCACAATGGCGCGCCGTGGCCGGGCGTCCGGGCGTCCACGACATCGGGCTCTCGGCGTTCGCGCCCGACGGCAGCGGGCGCCGGACGCTTGTGCCGATCTCGGCGTTCCGCGACGCGGTCAACCCGAGCTGGTCGCCCGATGGCCGCCGGATCGCCTTTGAGATCCTCTCGGCCACGCCGCCCGGCGACACCGGAGGTGCGCGGCGCCAGTCGGACGTCGCGACGATGAACGCCGACGGCACCGACGTGCGGCGGCTGACGCGGAGCGGTGCACTCGAGACGGTGCCGGTGTGGTCGCCCGATGGGACGCTGATCGCGTTCACGAGCGACCGTCACAAGAAGCGCGGCAAGCGCGAGCGCAACAGCCGCGACTTCGAGCTCTACGTGATGCGCGCCGACGGCAGCGCGATGCGCCGGATCACGCGCAACACGGTCGCCGACCTCTACCCGGACTGGCAGGCGCTGCCGCGATAGCGGCGGGGGGAGTGTCAGCCCTCACGGCGGTCGCCGCGGCGGCGTAGCAGTTCCCTTTTGGATCGTCGCGAGCGGCGGTTCGCGCCGGCGCCTGTAGGCGGCGCAGGGGAAGGAGTCGCGTGCCAGGTCGTACGGGTGATGCGGCGATGCAGGCCCGTAGGAATGGCCGCGCAGCGCAGCCCGCCGACCAAAAACGTCTGTGGGGCCGCCGATGCGGATGACCGCGCTGCCGATCCCCGACCCGCGCGAGCCGGCGCCCGCCCCTGGCTACGTGTCGATGCTCGGCGGCGTGACCGGGTTGCGGCCGGGCTTCTCGTCGAGCTCCTTGGAGCGCATGACGAGGCCGACGCCGGTGAAGACCGTGGCCAGCACGATCACCGCGATGAGCGCCACGACGATCGGTGAGTTGGGCAGCACAAACCAGAGTCCGAGCGCCAGCACGACGGCGCCGAACATGACGGCGGCTTGCCGGAACGGCAGCGGCGGCCGCTTGGGAAGGTCGTAGTTCTCTCGCTCGCGTGGCGTCTGTGTTGACATGCTCGCTGCGTACCCGCCACGACGCCTGCGCTACCGCCCCGCGATCTACCTGAAAGTGGCCCGTGTTGGCAGCGCGACGTCCGGGGAACGGGTGCGGGGAATGCTCGAACTCCGCGACCTGTCGCGCCGCTACGGGCAGATCGTCGCGCTCGACGGCTTGTCGCTCACCGTGCCGGATGGCGAGGTCGTCGGCTTCGTCGGGCCCAACGGCGCGGGCAAGACCACGGCGATGCGGATCGCGCTCGGCGTGCTCGACCGCGACACCGGCGAGGTGCTCTGGCGCGGCGCGCCGGTCACCCGCGAACAGCAGCGCCTGTTCGGCTACATGCCCGAGGAGCGCGGGCTGTATCCGAAGATGCGCGTCGACCGCCACCTGCGCTACCTCGCCCAGCTGCACGGCCGTGACCCAGGCGCCGCCGGCGGCGCGGCCGCGCGCTGGATCGAGCGCCTGGGGATCGCCAAGCACGCCGAGCAGCGCATCGAGGAGCTCTCGCTCGGCAACCAGCAGCGCGTCCAGCTCGCGGCGGCGCTCGTGCACGATCCGCCGGTGCTGATCCTCGACGAGCCGTTCTCCGGCCTGGATCCGATCGGCACGGACGTCATGTCGCAGGTGCTCGCCGAGCGCGCCGCCGACGGCGCGGCCGTGATCTTCTCCTCCCACCAGCTCGAGCTCGTCGAGCGCATCTGCGATCGCGTGGCGATCGTCAACCGCGGCCGGATCGTCGCACAGGGCCGCGTCGACGAGCTGCGCGCGCAGCGGTCCCGGCCGCGCCTGCGCGTGGAGGTCGAGGGCGCGCCCGACGGGTGGCCGCAGCGGCTCGCCGGCGTGCAGGTCGTCGCGCGCGACGAGCGCGGCGTGCTGCTCGAGCTCGCCGACGGCGCCGAGGACCAGCAGGTCCTCGAGGCGGCGACGCGGGCCGGCCGCGTGCGCCTGTTCGCACCCGCCCGCCCGACGCTGGCCGAGCTGTTTCGCGAGGTCGTCGAGCAGTGAGCTTCCGCCGCGCCACGATGCTCGTCGCGCGCCGCGAGTTCGGCGAGCGCATCCGCACGCGCGCCCTGCAGATCTCCACCCTGGTGACGGTGCTCATCGTCGCGGCGATCGCCACGGCGGCGGGCCTGTTCGGCGACGACGGGCCGGAGAACTTCACGGTCGCCGCGCAGGGAGCCGAGGCCGTCAGTATCGCCGAGGCCGCGCGCGCGACCGGCCGGTCGTTCGACGCGCGGATCGAGGTCAAGCGCTTCACCGACAGGACGCAGGCGCGCGCGGCCGCGCGCAACGGGGACGTCGACGCCGCGATCGTCGGTGAGGAGATCCTCGGCGAGGACGCCCTGCCGACCGAGCTCGAAGGCGCGCTACAGGCCGCCGCGCGCCAGGTGCGCGCCACCGCGGCCCTGCGTGAGGAGGGCGTCGAGCCGAATGCCGCGCAGCGCGCACTCGCACCACCGGCGCTGCACGTCCGGACGCTCGGAACCCAGGACGACGGCCGCCGCGGCATCGCGTTCGTCGCATCGCTGCTGCTGTACCTGCAGCTCATCGTCTTCGGCCTGTCGGTCGCGTCGGGCGTTGTCGAGGAGAAGTCCTCGCGCGTTGTGGAGATCCTGCTCGCCGCCGTCCCCGGCCGCGCGCTGCTGGCGGGAAAGATCCTCGGTATCGGTCTGGTCGGCCTGTTGCAGCTCGCGCTCATCGCGGTCGTCGGGCTCGTCAGCGCATCGCTGAGCGGCGCGATCGAGCTCGACAGCGACCACGCCGGCGTGCTCGCCGTCGTGCTCGTTTGGTTCGTCCTCGGCTACGTGCTGTACGCGGCGCTCTACGCCGTGGCCGGGGTCATCGTCTCGCGCCAGGAGGACATGAGCTCCTCCAGCACCCCCGTCACGATGATCCTCGTCGCCGGCTATCTCGTCGCGTTCCCGGTGCTCGAGGATCCCGACGGCTCGCTCGCGACGTTCACCTCGCTGCTGCCGCTGACGTCGCCGATCGTCATGCCGGTGCGCGCGGTGATGGGCGACGCCGGCGCGACCGAGATCGCCGCCTCGCTCGGTCTGCTCGTGCTGGCGATCGCCCTGCTCATCCCGCTCGCCGCGCGCATCTACGAAGGCTCGGTGCTGCGGATGGGCAAGCCGCTGAAGCTGCGCGAGGCGCTGCGCGCGGCGCGCGCGACGCGTTAGGGTCGCTCAGCCGCGCCGCGCGGCGAGCCCGCGCTCGCGCAGGGTGCGCGTCCACAGGATCTCCTCCGCAGACGGGCCGCTGTGATCGACGCCCGGCGTCTCGAGCACGAGCGGCAGGCCCTCGAAGCGCGGCTCGGAGAGAAAGACCGCACAGCCGGCCTTGCCGAGCTCGCCCTCGCCGACGTTCGCATGACGGTCGACGTTGGAGCCCAGCGCGGTCTGCGAGTCGTTGAGGTGCAGCGAGCCGAGGCGCTCGAGGCCGACCTGCGCGACGCACTCGTCGACCACCGCCGCCAGCGCCTTCTCGCTGCGGATCTCGTGCCCCGAGGCCAGCAGGTGACAGGAGTCCAGGCACAGACCCAGCCGCGCGTCGCCGCCGGCCGCCTCGATGAGCGCGGCGAGCTCGCCGAACGAGCGGCCCAGAGTCCCGCCCGAGCCGGCGGTGTTCTCCAGGTGCAGCGGGCAGTCGCCGGTCTGCGCGAGCGCCTCGGCGATCACCTCGCCGGCGCGCGCGATCGCGCCGCCGACGTCGCCGGTCTTGGCCGAGCCCGGGTGCAGCACGACGGCGTGGGCGCCCAGCGCCGAGCCGGCGTGCAGCGACGCGATCAGCGAGCGCAGCGTGTTCGCGCGCATCTCCGCGTCCTCGGTCGCGCAGTTGAGCAGGTAGACGGCGTGGATGAGCAGGACGTCGACCGGGGAGTCCGCCATCGCGGCGCGAAACTGCGCGACCTCCTCCTCGGAATAGTCACGCGGCTTCCAGGCGCGGGGGTTCTGGTTGAAGATCTGGATCGCGTTCGCGCCGCGCTCGACGCCGCGCACGATCGCCTTCGCCGGCCCGCCCGCGGGCGAGACATGCGCCCCGATCAGCATCTCGTAGGGTGATCTGCACGCATGAGAGTCCGCTTTGCTCCTTCTCCGACCGGCGCCCTGCACATCGGCGGTGCCCGTACGGCGCTCTACAACTGGCTGCTTGCGCAGGGCAACGACGGGACCCTCGTCCTGCGCATCGAAGATACCGATCGCGAGCGCTCGACCCCGGAGAACGTCGAGCAGATCCTCGAGGCGCTGCGGTGGCTGGAGATCGACTTCGACGAGGGCCCGATCAGCCAGGTCGCGCGCTCGGAGCGTCACGGCGAGGTTCTCGGGCGACTGCTCGACGACGGCCGCGCCTACCGCTCGACCGCGACCGGCGACGACGTCAGGGCCTACAAGGCGCAGCACGGCGCCGACCGCGGATTTCGCGGTGGCGACGAGGGCGCGGGCGCGGTTCGCCTGCGCGTGCCCGATGAGGGCGCGACGGTCGTCCACGACGTCATCCGCGGCGACACGACCTTCGCCCATGTGCACCTCGACGACCCGGTCATCGCGCGCGCCGACGGCAGCGTCCTCTACAACTTCGCAGTCGCGGTCGACGACCTCGACGCGCACATCACCCACATCGTCCGCGGCGAGGATCATCTCTCGAACACGCCGAAGCAGCTGCTCGTGCTCGAGGCGATGGCGGCGTCGGGCATCGCCGCCGACGCGGGGGCCGCGGACGACGCCGCGCGGCCGGTCTACGCGCACCTGCCGCTGCTGCACGGGCCGGACGGCAAGAAGCTCTCCAAGCGTCACGGCGCGGCATCCGTGCAGGACCTGCGCGACGCCGGCTATCTCCCCGAGGCGGTCCGCAACTACCTCGCGCTGCTCGGCTGGGGCGACACGGACGACGAGACGATCCTCTCGACCGATCAGCTCGTCGAGCGCTTCAGCCTCGAGCGGGTGTCGCGCAATCCGGCGCGGTTCGACGAGCGCAAGCTGCGCTGGCTCAACGGGCGCTACGTGCGCGCGCTGTCGGTCGACGACCTGACCGCGCGGGTGGAGGCGTTCACCGGCCGCAGCGGGCTGCGCGACGCGGTCGCGATCTCGCGCGAGAAGATGCAGACGCTGGCGGACTTCTGGCCGCTGGCGGGCTTCATCTTCGACGGCCCGACGCCAGACGACGAGAAGGCGCGCGCGAAGTGGCTGGACGACGAGGGGCGCGCCACGCTCGCCCACGCGCACACGGCGCTCGCGAGCCTCGACACGTTCACGCTCGAGAACACGCAGGCCGCGCTGGAGGGCGTCGTCGCCGCGCGCGAGTGCCAGCCCAAGCAGGTCTTTCAGCCCATCCGGGTCGCGCTCGCGGGCACCGCCGTGTCGCCCGGGATCTTCGAGACGCTCAGCGTCCTCGGACGAGAAGAGGCCCTTGGGCGCATCGACGCCGCGCTGAAGGATGGCCGATGAGAGGTTGGGTCTAAACCATTCGTCTATAGCTGCCGATACGGGCTGTGTCCCGACGATCCCGAGTTCAGAAAGCAGGGACCGCTCAGCATGCTCACCACGCCCGCACGCACTCCCGAGTCCGGCAGCGCGCCCGTTCAGCGCCATCACAATGAAGGCCACGGCCGCCGGCTCACCGCTGCGTTCGAGGCGCTCGAGGCCTTCCCCGCCCTCGCTGAATCGCGCAACCGCCTGCTGCGCCTCTCCAGCGCCGACCGCGTCTCCCCGGCTGACATCGTCGCCACGGTCGAGTCCGACATCGCGCTCGTCGTCGCCGTCCTGCGGATGGCCAACCAGCTCGACGAGCGCCGCCGCGGCCGCGTCGAGTCCGTCGTGCAGGCCGTCGAGCTGCTCTCGCCGGAATCCGTCCAGGCGCTCGCCAGCCGCGCGCGCACCTTCGACTTCTTCGAGCGCTCGTCGGTGTGGGACACCGCCCCCGAGCGCTTTCGCCTGCACGGCGTCGCCACCCAGCGTGCCGCCGACCGCCTCGCCAGCGAGGCCGGCTACGAGGATCGCGACCGGCTCATGGTCACTGCGCTGCTGCACGACATCGGCAAGCTCGTGCTCATGCACGCCTACCCCGGCTACCCGGCGCAGGTCCACGGCGACGCCAGGACGCCCGAGGAGCGCGTTCACCGTGAGCGCCGCGATCTCGGCGTCGACCACGCGCTGGTCGGTGGCGTCCTCGCCCGCCGCTGGGGCCTGCCGACCGCGGTCGCCTCCGCGATCGAGCGCCATCACTCCGAGGACGCGACCGGTGAAGCGGCCTTCGTGCGCCTCGCGGACATGCTCGCCCACTACGCCCAGGGCGGGCAGGTGTCGCCGAACTCGCTGCTGAAGGTCGCCCGCTCGATCGGCCTTGGCCCGACCGACCTGCGCGCCGTCATGTACGACCTGCCCTACCCGACCTCCGGCCGCCCGCGCCAGATCGATCCGTGCCCGCTGTCGGGGCGCGAGGTCGAGGTCCTCAAGCGCCTCGCGGAGGGCAAGGTCTACAAGCAGATCGCCGCCGAGCTTCAGCTCTCGACGTCGACGGTCCGCACCCACCTGCACAACATCTACGGCAAGCTCGGCGCCGTCGATCGCGCGCAG
Organism: Solirubrobacteraceae bacterium; assembly: GCA_035942495.1. GTDB lineage: Bacteria > Actinomycetota > Thermoleophilia > Solirubrobacterales > Solirubrobacteraceae > CADCVQ01. The sequence goes on along the minus strand of DASZDB010000250.1, from coordinate 6,916 downwards.
GCGGTACTCATCGCTACCGAGCGCGGCTGGCTCTAGCGGCACTTCGCAGCGGCCACGGCGGCCCCGGCCGCCCGCGACGCCGTGCCGTCAGCAGCCAGGCCAGCGCGGCGAGGCCGACCCCGAGGCAGTCGATCCCGACGTCGGTCAGCGCTCCGTCCCGGCCCTCGACGAAGGACTGGTGGAGCTCGTCGCTGGCCGCGTAGACCACGGCGATGACGGCGGCGACCACCGGGCGGTGCCATTCCGTCGCCCGCGCGAGCGTCAGCCACAGCAGCGCGTAGATCGTGACGTGCGCGAGCTTGCGCAGCACCAGGTCCCACGTTCCGAGGCCGGAGCTGAGATCCGGCGTCGCAGAAAGCGCGAAGATCAGCGCCATCACGGCCAGCGGCGGTGCGTAGCGGCTGACCGGTCCCATAGGCTGATGAGGCTAGTCACCCCATCATGATCTCCATCACGACGAAATCGCCGTACGCGCTGCAGGCGCTCACCGAGCTCGGCCGCTCCGGCGGCGACGGCCCGGTGCCGATCGGCGAGCTCGCTCGACGCCGCGACATCCCCGTCCAGTTTCTCGAGCAGCTCTTCGCGACGCTGCGCCGGGCGGGCGTGTTGAAGTCCCAGCGCGGCGTCAAGGGCGGCTACACATTCGCCCGTGCCCCCAGCGAGATCACGGTCCTCGAGATCGTCGAGCTGCTCGAGGGCCCACTCGGCGGCGACGCCGAGGGGATCTTCGGCGACGCGGCTCGCGCCGCGCGCCACGTCCTCGCGGCGAGCACGATCGCCGACATCGTCGAGCGCGAAGCGCGCGCGGCCGGTGTCGCGATGTACCACATCTGACCGCTGCGCCAGATCCGACCGCCGATGGCGCCGGTCGCGGGTGCGCCCCAAGCACGCCGTGGCTACCTGCGCAAACCCGCGAGGATGGGCCGGTGCGTGCTGTGCTCATCTCCTCCGCTCCGCCCGTCGCCGTCAAGATCAGCGAGCTGCTCGCCGACCTGGGCCACGAGGTGCCGGCGGTCGTGGCGCTGCGCGCCGCGCCCGGGCGTTACGGGGTCGACTACCCGCCGGGCCTGCACGACTTCGTGCCCGAGGCGGACCTGCTGTTCGTGCGGTCGGCGGAGAGCCTGGGCACACTGCTGCGCGCCTACTCGCCGGACGTCGCGCTCTGCGTGACGTTCCCCGCGCTCATCCCCGACGACGCACTCGACGCGCCGCGCTACGGGATCGTCAACGGGCACCCTTCGCTGCTGCCGCGCTACCGGGGACCGAACCCGCTCGGCTGGGCCCTGCGCAACGGCGAGACGCAGATCGGCAGCACGCTGCACCGCATGACGCACGAGCTCGACGCGGGCCCGATCCTCGCCCAGGGCTCGTTCGCGATCGATCCCGAGGAGGACCCGTTGACGGAGATCAGACGCAACGACCTATGGGGAAAGCTGATCGTGCAGGCGCTGGCGCGCGTCGAGGCCGGCGATCCCGGCGATCCCCAGGACGAGGACGAGGCGACGTATGCGGGCCGCTTCGAGCCCGCGTATCTGGAGGTGGACTGGTCGTGGCCGGCGTACGAGATCCACAACCAGACGCGGGCGTGGGGTCTCGCGCCACCGGTCGGCGGTGTCCGCGGCCCGCTCACGACGCTCGGCGGCGAACGGGTGCGGCTCATGCGCACGCGCCTGCGGGGCGACCGTGGGGGGACGCCCGTGCAATGCGGCGATGGCCCGCTGTGGGTTCTCGAGACGCAACCGGCGTGATCGCACGCATCGGGGGTCGGCCCGGGTACCGTGGGGGCATGGCAAGAATCCCGGTCAGCATTGCCGACTATGTGGGCCGCACCCCGATGCTCGAGCTCACGCGCATGGCGCCGCCCGGCGTGCGCCTGTTCGGCAAGCTCGAGTCGTTCAACCCGGGGGGCAGCGTCAAGGATCGCATCGGCGTCGCGATGATCGAAGCGGCCGAGGCAGACGGGTTGATCGAGCCCGGACGCTCGACGATCGTCGAGGCGACCTCCGGGAACACGGGGATCGCGCTGGCGTTCGTCTGCGCCGCGAAGGGCTATGACCTCGTGCTCACCCTGCCGCAGGGCATGAGTCGTGAGCGCGAGGGCCTGCTGCGCCTGTATGGCGCGCGGGTGCAGATCACAGAGTCGCTGGGCGGGATGAACGAAGCGGTCGACGCCGCGCGCGCGATGGCGACGAATCCCGACGTGTTCCTGCCCGACCAGTTCTCCAACCCGGCCAACCCCGACGTGCACCGCCGCACGACCGGTCCGGAGCTGTGGGAGGCGCTTGACGGCAAGCTCGACGTGCTCGTCTGCGGGGTCGGCACCGGCGGCACGATCACCGGTGCAGGCGAGTTTCTCAAGGAGCGAAACCCCGCCCTCGCGGTGATCGCCGTCGAGCCCGCGACCTCAGCCGTCCTATCCGGCCGTGCGCCCGGACCGCACAAGATCCAGGGGATCGGCGCCGGCTTCGTGCCGCCCGTCCTCAACCGCGAGATCATCGACGAGATCCTCCCCGTCGACGACGAGGCGGCGATCCAGACCGCGCGCGACATCGCCCGGCGCGAGGGCGTGCTCGTCGGCATCTCGTGCGGCGCGGCGGTGGCTGCGGCGATCGAGGTCGGGGGGCGGGCGGGATCGGAGGGCAAGCGGATCGCCGTCGTGCTGCCCGACTCCGGCGAGCGCTACATCTCGACGCCGTTCTTCGCGCCGTAGCGCCAGACGTCGCTGCGCCGGCCGCAGCGGCGTCGGCAGTACCCTTGCGCATTGTGTTCGGCGTGGGGACCCTGTCACGAGTCATCGGCGAGGTCCGCCGCGATGTCGCGGCCGCGCACGCGCGCGATCCCGCCGCGCGAGGCGCCGGCAGCGGCGAGATCCTCACGAGCTGGCCAGGCGTGCAGGCGCTGCTCGCCCACCGCGTCGCGCACGGGCTGCACACGATCGGCGTGCCACTGCTGCCACGCACGCTCTCGATGGTCTCGCGGACATGGACAGGGATCGAGATCCATCCCGCCGCGACGATCGGGCAGGGCTTCTTCATCGACCACGGTGCGGGCGTCGTGATCGGTGAGACCGCCGAGATCGGCAACGACGTCACGCTCTATCAGGGCGTGACCCTCGGCGGCACGGGCTTTGCGACCGGCAAGCGCCACCCGACGCTCGAGGACAACGTGACGGTCGGGGCCGGCGCGAAGCTGCTCGGCGCGATCACCGTCGGGCACGGCGCGAAGGTCGGCGCCAACTCCGTTGTCATCCACGACGTGCCGCCCAACACGACGGTCGTCGGCAACCCCGGCCACCCGGTGCGGGTGGAGGGCAAGCGCGTCGAGGGGCCCGACACGGACTGGATCCACCTGCCCGACCCGATTGCCGACGCGATCACGCGCCTGTCGACGCGGATCGCCGAGCTCGAGGCCGAGGTCGCCCACCTGTCGGGCAACCAGCGCGAGCGCGTCGCCGATGTGCGCCCGCTGCGCCCCGCGCAGGGCCCGAGCCCGGCCGGCGGCTGACAGCGCCGCCCTCAGTCCGCGCGCCGGCGCCTCAGTAGTAAACGGTCCGCGTCCTGTGGCGCGGGATCGCCTTGTACTCCGGTGCCTGCCCGCGGCTCCACAGCCAGTTGTCGAGCTCGTGCTCGCTGGCGCCGGTGCGCGCGGCGATGAGCTGGCAGGCATGCACGGCGCACGCCCGGATCTCGCGCTCCTGACGGCCGGCCGGCAGCAGGCGCCCGCTGTCGATGTGCGCTGCGAGATGGGGGTCGTAGCGCAGCACGCCGTCGCAGCGCAGGACGTGCGGCACGAGGTTGTCGGCGAAGATCGTCAGCGTGTGCAGGTCCTTGAAGCGCGCGACGCCCGCCAGCGCCAGGTTGGCCGGCACGATCTGCGCGCGCTTGTAGAAGCCGCGGTCGGCGAACAGCGCCATCGACGACGCAAGCTCGGCGGCAAGCGCCTGGGCTGAGCCGCGTGCGCCGCGGGCTACGGTCAGTGCGTCGCGTTCGCCGAGGAAGCGGCCGAGCGCGCGGAGCGCCTGCGCGTAGAGCGCCATGAGCTCGTGGTCGCGCGGCTGGCCGAGGGTGGCGGCGATCTCGTCGGTGCGCAGCGAACGCAGCTGGGCCGGCGTCCACGGCCCGTGCGCGCGGAAGCGGTCGGCCAGCGCCCAGGCGACGGTGAAGTAGCCCGACGAACCCGATCGCTTGCGCAGCGTCGGAAACCAGCCCGAGCCGAAGTTCACCGTGTCGAGCGTGAGGAAGTAGGCGGCGACCTCCGCAGGGGAGCCCTCGAGGTAGTGGCGCAGCGGGTCGAGCGCCGGCGGCGGGGCAGGCTCGATGCCCGCGACCGCCTCGAGGTCGATCGTCACCGACGCGGCGCCGGCGGCGATCTGCGCGGACGCCGCGCGCACGCCGTCGGACAGGCGGGCGCGGATGCGCGCTCCCGGCCGCGTCAGCGGCGGCCGACGTCGAGCGTCAGCGTTGCGCCGGAGAAGCCGGGTAGCTGCTGTGGGCCGCCGAGGACGAGCCCGATGCCGACGTCGCGCAGGCGCCGGCTCAGCAGGATGCTCTGGTGCGATCGACTGCGCATGAGCGACGCGACGAGTGCTCTCGGTGTGGACAGGTGCGCCCAGCCGCAGGCGAGCACCTCCTCGATCATGCCGGTGGCGCGGCCGCGGAAGTAGCCGGACTGCAGCACCCGCTGGCGCGGCGTCTGCCCGTCGAGGCTCTGGTGCCCGAAGTACCGGCGGCTGACCATGTCCGTGCTGTGGCCGACGGCCGCCTGCGTGAGCTCGGTGGAGCGCCGCAGGGCCGGCAGTCCGCGGCGTGCCCGCTCCTGGTTGACGAGGCACAGGACCGCGTTGAGGGCCCGCGGCAGCGTCGTTTCGTCGGGAACGGCCGAAGCCGCGACGCAGGCGCGCTGCTTCGTCTTCGCCGCTGATGCTGGGCTCGCGCCCCCGACCATGCAAGTGAACAGCACTACGAGTGCCGTCGCGAGGCCCAAGCGCCGCGCCATTACCCAACCTCCCCCGCCTTGAAACACGAGTATATGAGCCTCCGCCGGGTTATGCCAGCGCGCCGGCTGTGCCTCCGGTCCCCGGCCTATGCTCAGGTGGCATGGCCGACACCGCATCCCAGGGCCGCATCGAGGAGCTGCTGACCGGCCTCAACCCACCCCAGCGCGAGGCCGTCACGCACGGCGAGGGCCCCCTGCTGATCCTCGCCGGCGCGGGCACCGGCAAGACGCGCGTGCTGACGCACCGCATCGCCTTCCTCGAGGGGACCGGGATGGCGCGCGCGAACGAGATCCTCGCGATCACGTTCACGAACAAGGCGGCGCAGGAGATGCGCGAGCGTGTCGAGCGGCTGCTCGGCCGCCGGACGCGCGCGATGTGGGTCATGACCTTCCACGCGGCGTGCGCACGGATGCTGCGCGCCGAGGCGCACCGTCTGGGCTACACGCGCCAGTTCACGATCTACGACCAGGCCGACGCGCGGAGGCTGGTCAAGCGCAGCCTCGACGAGCTCGGCGTCGACACGAAGCGCTTCACGCCCGGGGCGATCCATCACCAGATCTCCGATGCGAAGAACAAGCTGCGCGACGCCGAGGCCTACCGCCGGATGACCGGTGACACGACGGCCTTCACCACGCACGTCGCAGACGCGTTCGCGATCTACGAGCGCGAGCTGCTGCGCATGAACGCGATGGACTTCGACGACCTGCTCGTCAACGCCGTCAACGTGCTGCAGCTCTTCCAGGAGGTGCGCGACCGCTACACCACCGCGTTTCGCCACGTCCTCGTCGACGAGTACCAGGACACCAACGCCGTCCAGTACCGCTGGCTGCAGCTGCTCTCGAGCGAGCACCGCAACCTCGCGGTGGTGGGCGACGACGCGCAGTCGATCTACGGCTTCAGAGGCGCCGACATCTCGAACATATTGGACTTCGAGGAGACCTTCCCGGACGCCCACGTCGTCAAGCTCGAGCAGAACTACCGCTCGACGCAGACGATTCTGAGCGCCGCCAACGCGGTCATCGCGCACAACCGCGAGCAGAAGCACAAGTCGCTGTGGACGAACCTCGGGCAGGGCGACGCGATCAGGATCCGCGAGCTCGACGACGAGCATGCCGAGGGGCGCTACGTCGTCGGCGAGATCGAGCGGCTCGTCGACGAGGGCGCCAGCCGCGCCGAGATCGCGGTCTTCTACCGCACGAACGCGCAGTCGCGCGTCATCGAGGACACGCTCGTGCGCCGCGACATCGCCTACCAGGTCATCGGCGGGACGAAGTTCTACGAGCGCGCCGAGATCAAGGACGCGATCGCCTACCTGACGGTGCTCGGCAACCCGCAGGACGTCGTCTCGTTCACGCGGATCGTCAACTCGCCGCGCCGCGGGATCGGCCAGACCTCGCTCGGGCGCGTGACCGCGTATGCCGACTCAGAAGGGATCTCGGTCTGGGACGCGGCCGCGAACGCCGCCGGGGTCCCGGGCCTGGGCACCGCGGCGATCAAGGCGCTGTCGCGGTTCATGGACACGATGCAGGCGCTGCGCGAGCGCGTCGAGCAGCGCGTGCCGGTCGGCGACCTGCTCGAGTCGCTGCTGCACGACACGGGCTACATCGACGCGCTGAAGGCCGAGCGCACGATCGAGGCGCAGGGCCGCGAGGAGAACCTCGCCGAGCTCGTGGAGGTCGCGCGCGAGTTCGACGCGACCGCCGAGGAGGAGCACGACACGCTCGACGTCTTCCTGCAGGGCGTGGCGCTCGTCGCCGACGCGGACACCCGCACCGACGACGAGGGCCTCGTCACGCTCATGACGATCCACAACGCCAAGGGCCTGGAGTACCCGATCGTGTTCATCGCGGGGATGGAGGAGGGCGTCTTCCCGCACTCGCGCGCGCTCGACGAGGGCGGCCTCGAGGAGGAGCGCCGCCT
>DASZDB010000249.1:0-2434 GCA_035942495.1 Solirubrobacteraceae bacterium | reverse complement strand
CGGCCGCCGGCGCCGACGACCAGGACCTTGGGTGCCAAGCCGGCGCTCAGATCGCCGCGATGAAGTCGTCGATCGGGATCGCCGGCAGCGTCTCGTAATGCGACGTCCCGCGGGCGCCGAGCTCGAGCGAGACGCGCGCCATCGTCAGCTCGTCGGGAGCCTCGACGATGCTCACGAAGTCAAAGCGCCCGAGCGTGCTCCACTGCGCCTTGACGGAGGCGCCGAGCTGCTCCACCTCGCGGTTGACCTCCTTGATGCGGTGCGGGTTGTTCTTTACCGGCTGCACGCCGTCGGGGGTGAGGGTCGAGAGCATGAGGTACGTCGGCATGGCGCCTCCATCCAGAACGAGCGTGGGCTTGTATCCGGATGTATCCCACATCGTCGGCAACCGCGCGATCGATCGGTGCGATCCGGTAGCGTCGAGGCCGCGAATGCAACGGATTGCGCTCATCGTCGCGGCGCTCCTCGCCGCCCTCGTCGCGAGCGCCGCGGGCGCGACGGGCGCGCATGCCGCCCCGCTGCTGACGACCGACACGCGCTGCTATCAGGAGACGCAGGAGGTCATCGTCAGCGGCACCGGCTTCGCGCCGTCGAGCGTCGTCACGATCTCGCGCGACGGCACCGTACTCGGAAGCACGCAGACCGACGCCGCGGGCGCGTTTCGCAACAAGTTCGACACGCCCGAGCTGCCCAGGGACGTGCGCGAGCGCCTGTACCGCATCAGCGCGACCGACGCGACGAGCACCGCCGAGACGAGCTACCGCTCGACGCGGATCTTCGCCAGCTTCCGGCCGCGCAACGGCAATCCGTCGACGCTGAAGGTGCGCTTCTCGATCTTCGGCTTCGGCCTCGTCCAGCGGCGGGCGCCGGTGTACGTGCACTACGTCCGCCCCGGCGGCAAGGTCGCGCGCACGATCCGCCTCGGGACGGCGACCGGCGTGTGCGGCGCGATCGTGCAGACCAGGGAGCGACGGCTGTTTCCCTTCGAGGCGGCCACGGGCGTGTGGATCCTGCAGTTCGACACCCGCGCGAAGTACCAGCGCGCCACGTCCAAGCGCCGCACGCCGTGGGTGCGCAAGCCCGTCGAGATCTTCTCGCGCACCCGCTGAGCCACTTCCGGCCGCGCATAAACTCCGGCCCGTGGCGTACGGCACCGGGGATCTCGTGGGACGTGACCGTGAGCTCACCGAGCTGCGCCAGGGGCTTGAGGGCGCGCTCGCCGGTCGGGGACGGCTGTTCATGGTCGCCGGCGATCCCGGCGTCGGCAAGACCGCCTTGGCCGACGCGATCGGCGCCGAGGCCGTGGCGGCCGGCGCGACCGTGCTGTGGGGCCGCGCCTGGGATGGCGGCGGCGCGCCGTCGTACTGGCCGTGGCTGCGGATCCTGCGCCGGCTGTCGACCGAGCGCGATATCGGGGAGGCGCTCGCCGCGCTCGGCCCCGAGGCGACCGCCCGGCTCACGCGGCTGATCCCGGCGCTCGCGCGCGCGCCGGAGCACCTGGCCGACGCAGACGAGCCCACCACGGCCGATCGCGGCGAATCGGACGCCGCGCGATTTCAGCTCTTCGACGCGATCACGTCGCTGCTGCGCGCGGCCGCCGGGCAGGCACCGCTCGTCCTCATCCTCGACGACCTGCACGGCGCCGATCATCCCTCCCTGCTGCTGCTCGGCTTCCTCGCCGTGCACGTGCGCGACTCGGCGATCCTCGTCGTCGGCACCTACCGCGAAGCCGAGGCGCGCCTGGACCCGCAGCTCGCCGCCACGCTCGGCGACATCATCCGCCACGGCCAGCGGCTGCCGCTGCGCGGGCTGCGCGAGGCCGACGTCGCCGCCGTCGTCGAGCGCGTGGCGGGGCGCAGGCCGCCCGATCGCGTCATGCGCGCGATCCACCAGGCGACCGAGGGCAACCCGTTCTTCGTCGACGAGGTCGTGCGCCTGCTGAGCGCCGAAGGCCGGCTGGACGACGCCGACCACGTCACGGTCGTGCGGATCCCGGACGGCGTGCGCGAGACGATCCGCCACCGCCTCGAGCCGCTGCCGCAGCGCACGCGCGAGCTGCTGTGCACGGCGGCGGTCATCGGCCGCGAGTTTCGGCTCGACACCCTGCAGCGCGTCAGCGGCTGTGACCCGCGCGAGCTCGACGCGGCGCTGGGCGCGGCCGTCAGCAGCGGCCTGCTCGTCGAGCAGACCTCCGGACTGGGCGCATACAGCTTCTCGCACGGCCTCATCCGCGAGACGCTCTACGACGACCTCGGCCCCCAGCGCCGCGGCATGCTGCACCGCGAGGTCGGCCTGGCGCTGGAGGATCTCTACGCCGCCGATCCCGAGCCGCACGTCGCCGAGCTCGCCCACCACTTCTTCGTCGCCGCGACCACGGGCGAGCTGGAGAAGGCGATCGAGTACTCCGTGCGCGCGGGGGAGCGCGCGCTGGGGC
>DASZDB010000248.1:0-2547 GCA_035942495.1 Solirubrobacteraceae bacterium | reverse complement strand
GGGCAGGGCCTCGCACAGCGCCGCGACGACGGTGGGCAGGGCGTCGACGGCGACGCCGGCGATCGCGATGTCGGCCGTGCCGATCGCGGCGATGCTCGTCGCCGCCTCGTCGATCGCGCCCCGCTCGAGCGCAAGCTCGAGCGCCGCAGGGCTGCGGTTGTAGCCGATCACGTGGACTCCGAGGCGCGCGCGCGCCGCAAGGCCGATCGAGCCGCCGATCAGGCCGACGCCGGCGAGCGCGACGCGCACTAGGGGCCCGTCTCGACCACTAGCCGCGGCGGTCGCGCACAGCGGCAGCGAGCCCGTCGAGCACGCCGACGGTCGCGTCCCAGTCCATGCAGGCGTCGGTGATCGACTGCCCGTACGTCAGCTCGTGGCCGACGGCGACGTTCTGGCGTCCGGCGACGAGGAAGGACTCGAGCATGACGCCGACGATCGCGCGGCTGCCGCCGGCGACCTGGTCGCCGATCTCTGCTGCGACGCTCGGCTGGCGCAGGTGGTCCTTGCCGCTGTTGTCGTGCGAGGCGTCGATGACGAGCCGCTCGGCGAGCTTCGCGCCGCGCAGCTTCGACAGCGCGTTCTCGACGCCCGCCGGCCTATGGTTGGGAGCGCCAGAGCCGCCGCGCAGGATGACGTGGCCGTCGGGGTTGCCGGTGGTGTGCAGGATCGCCGGGGTGCCGCTGTGGTCGACGCCCGCGAAGGAATGGGTGGCGGCGGCGGCGCGGACGGCGTCGACGGCGACCTGGACGTTGCCGTCCGTGCGGTTCTTGAAGCCGACCGGCATCGACAGGCCCGAGCCGAGCTGACGGTGGATCTGGCTCTCGGTCGTGCGCGCGCCGATCGCCGCCCACGCGACGGTGTCGGAGATGTACTGCGGCGTGATCGGGTCGAGGAACTCGCAGCCGACGGGCAGGCCGAGGCGCAGGACCTCGAGCAGGAGCTCGCGCGCGGCGCGGATGCCGGCGTCGACGTCGCCCGAGCCGTCGAGGTGCGGGTCGTTGATGAGGCCCTTCCAGCCGGTTGTCGTACGCGGCTTCTCGAAATACACGCGCATCGCGATCAGCAGGTCGTCCTCGTGGCGCTCGGCCTCGGCGCTCAGCCGGCGGGCGTACTCGAGCGCCGCATCCGGGTCGTGCACGCTGCAGGGGCCGACGACGACGAGCAGCCGGTCGTCGAGGCCGTCGAGGATCGCCTCGATGTCGGTTCGTCCGCGCAGCACGAGCGCAGCCATCTCGGGCTCGAGCGGCAGGCGCTCGAGCAGGTTCGCCGGGGTCGTCAGCGGCGACACGCCCGCGATGCGGGTGTCGCGCACTGTCCCTGGCTCGACCACGCTGCCCGCGCGCGGTATGTCTTTCATCTCGATCACGGTCTCACTGGGTCCTTTCGAAGATTGAACGCCTGACATCGGGACTGCGGGGCGCTCGGCGAAAGGGCGAAAAGAGGGTGCGGTGAGCCGAGCGCCTAGATAAATCGCCAGGCGAAATACCGACGCGCGAACGTAAAGGTGGTGCGAGCGCTGTCGGTGGACCGGATCATCGAGGTGCCAGCTTAGAGGACTCGCGCCAACGCGTCGAGGAAACGGACGTTCTGACTCGGGGTGCCGTACGTCACGCGAAGCGCTCCTTCGCGGCCGAGCGCCGCGCCCGCGCGCACGAGCACGCCGCGCTCGGCCAGGCCCTTGACGACCGCCGCCTCGTCAGCGCGCTCGGGAAGATCGAACCAGCAGAAGTTCGCCTGCGACTCGGCCGGCGCGATGCCGAGGTCGTTCAGGCCGGCCTCGATCTCCACACGGGCGACGATCGCGCGCTCCACGCGCTCGGCGACGGCGTCCTGGTGCTTGAGCGCCTCGATCGCGGCCGCCTGCGCCGCTGAGTTGCAGAAGAACGGCTGGCGCACGGCGTTGACGGCCTGCGGGAACGCCTCGCTGCCGCACAGGGCGTAGCCGACCCGCAGCCCGCACAGGCCGTGGACCTTGGAGAACGTCCGCAGCAGCACGAGGTTGGGGTGGCGCGGCAGCAGGTCCAGCGTCGCGTCGGGATCGTCGAGCAGGCTGAACTCGCAGTACGCCTCGTCGACGATCAGGGCGACGTGGCGCGGCACCCGCGCGGCCAGCGCCGCGATGTCCTCGTACGGCAGCGCCGTGGACGTCGGGTTGTTCGGGTTGCAGACGATCACGAGGCGCGTCGCGGCGGTGATCTCCGCCGCCATCGCGTCGAGGTCGTGGCGGTGCTCGGCGTCGAGGTCGACGGTGATTGCCCGCGCGCCCGAGGCGGCCGCGAGGTGCGGGTAGACGCTGAACGACGGCCAGGCGTACACGAGCTCGGCGCCCGGCTCGAGCAGCGCCTCGCCGGCGGCGAGCAGGATGTCGCAGGAGCCGTTGCCGACCGCGATCCGGTTGGGCGCGACGCCGTAGCGGTTGCTCAGCGCGCGGCGCAGCGCCGCGTTGGAGGGGTCGGGGTAGCGGTTGACGCCGGCCAGCGCGCGCTGCGCGGCCGCCACGACGGCGGGCAGCGGCGGGTCGGGCGACTCGTTGGAGGCGAGCATCGC
>DASZDB010000247.1:0-2139 GCA_035942495.1 Solirubrobacteraceae bacterium | reverse complement strand
ACGACCGCAAGCTGCTGTTCGCCGACGTCGGCATCGTCACGATGCGCCCGTCGGACGTGCCGACGTACGTCGAGGCCGGCGCCGCCGACGTCGGGATCACCGGCAAGGACGTCCTTGCCGAGCAGCCCGACCGCGAGGTCTCCGAGCTGCTCGACCTCCGCTTCGGCAAGTGCACGATGGTGCTGGCGACGCTCTCCGGGCCCGATCCCTCCGTCGAGGCCCTGCGCCGCCTCGGCGTCATGCGCGTTGCGACGAAGTACTACAAGACTGCGGCGGCGTACTTCGAGGCGACCGGCCGCCAGGCCGAGATCGTCGAGGTCAAGGGCTCGGTCGAGCTGGCGCCGCTGACCGGTCTCGTCGAGGCGATCGTCGACCTCACCGCGACCGGCACGACGCTGCGTGAGAACAACCTCGTCATCCGCGAGGAGATCTTCGTCTCGACGGCACGCCTCATCGCCAACCCCGTGTCGCACAAGCTCAAGGCCGGCGCGATCGACGCGATGCTGGAGAAGCTGCGTGCGCATTGAGCGGGTCGCCGTGGGCGGCGACCCGGTCGCCGCGGCAGCCTCCGTGCGCGCGCTCGCACCCGCGCCCGCGTCGGTGAGCGACGTCGTCGCCGAGATCGTCGGCGCCGTGCGCGACGGCGGCGACCGCGCGCTGCGCGAGCTCGTCGCGCGCTTTGACATGGGCGGCGCACCCGGCGTCGGCGGGTCGGGCACCCTGCGCGTCCCGGGCGAGGAGCTCGACGCCGGGCTGCTGGCCGACGACGTGCGGGCCGGCCTCGAGATCGCCATCACGAACGTCGCGATCGTCGCTGACGCCGCGATCGGCGCCGACGTCGAGGTCACCCTGCCACAGGGCCATCGCGTGCTGCTGCGCGAGGTGCCCGTGCGCCGCGCCGCGATCTACGTCCCCGGCGGCCGCGCCCCCTACCCCTCGACGGTCGTCATGGGCGTCGTGACTGCACGCGCCGCCGGCGTCGAGGAGGTCGCGGTGCTCACCCCGCCGCCGATCGACCCGGTCATCCGCGGCACGTGCGACCTGTGCGGCGTGCACGAGGTCTACGCCATGGGCGGCGCCCACGGCGTCGCGGCGCTGGCCTACGGAACCGAGACGATCGAGCGCGCCGACGTCATCGCCGGGCCGGGCAGCCTCATCGTGCAGGAGGCCAAGCGCCAGGTGTCCGACAGCGTCGGCATCGACGGCTTCTACGGCCCCAGCGACGTGCTCGTCTTCGCCGACGCGTCGGCCGATCCGCACCTCATCGCGCTCGACCTGCTGGCCCAGGGCGAGCACGGGCCGGGCGCGCCGGTCGTCGTCGTCTCCGGCTCGTCGCCGCTGCTGCACGCCGTCGCCGAGTCGCTTGAGTCGCTCGGCGGCGGTCGCCCGCATTCAGATCCGGCGGCGTTCGTCCTCGTCCACGCCGAGTCGCTGCTGGAGGGGCTGCGCTTCTGCGAGGCCTTCGCCCCCGAGCATCTCGAGCTCATCGGGCCCGCCGTCGAGCGGCTCGCGCCGCGCGTGCGCTGCGCGGGCTGCGTGTTCGTGGGGGCGGCAGGTGGCACCGCGTTCGGCGACTACGTCGCGGGTTCGAACCACAGCCTGCCGACCGGCGGCTCGGCGCGCTACGCGTCGGGCCTGTCGCCGCGCGCGTTCCGGCGCCGGATGAGCGAGGTCCACATCGGCGACGCGGCGCCCGCGCTGGCTGAGGCGGGAGCGCCGATCGCGTGCGCGGAGGGATTCAGCGTGCACGCCGAGTCGATGGTGGCGCGCGTGCGGGAGAATGCGGCTCGTGACGACGACTGAGAGCCGCACCGCCCAGCGTCAGCGCCGCACGGGCGAGACCGACATCACGCTCGAGCTCGGGCTCGACGGCAGCGGCGCCGGCAGCCGCCAGACCGGCGTCGGCTTCCTGGACCACATGCTCGACCTGCTCGCGCGCCACGGGCGCTTGGACCTCACGGTGCAGGCCAGGGGCGACCTGCAGACCGGCTCGCACCACACCGTCGAGGACGTCGGCATCGTCCTCGGCCAAGCGCTCGACGCCGCGCTCGGCGACCGCCGCGGGATCTTCCGCTACGGCCACGCGGTCGTGCCGATGGACGAGGCGCGCGCGATGTGCGCGATCGACATCTCGGGCCG
>DASZDB010000246.1:0-7839 GCA_035942495.1 Solirubrobacteraceae bacterium | reverse complement strand
GCGCGGACTCGACGCGCGCGATGACGAACAGCGGCTCGGCGTCGTCGCTCGCCGGCTCCTGGCGAAAGCGGGTCCCGCCGCCACAGCGCGGGCAGCAGCCGCCCTGTGCTTGGTAGGGCCACCAGTTCACGAGGCATTCCGGGCAGAAGTACGACATGTGCATGATGTGCGTATCGGCACAATCTGCTGCGGGGTTGACGGCTCGCGGCACGGTTCAACGTCTGTTCGAGGCCGCTGCGACGGGGTTGCCCCGGGGCGCGTGCCGCGCGGGCGCCCTGCACGTCGGGAGCGTGAGCGCGATCAGCGCCGCACGGTCTGGCGTACCGCAGACGTCGTCATCGAGGGGCCGCGCCGGCGGTCATCGGATGTCCTCGTATGTCCCCAACTGGACATGCCGCAGGGCTTCGGCCCACGCATCGCACATCAGCAGCGTTCGCTCCTTGGTCGCTCCCGGATGCGCCATGACCTCGACGACGTCGTCGCTGGCCAGACGCACCGCGGCTGGCTGTTCAGCGGCAAGCAGCTCGTCACGCAGGCTCCAGATCGAGAAGAAGTGGTCGGTGCTTCGGTGCCGCGAGAGAAAGAGGCGGTGGTGGATGTGGCGGGCCAGCGCCTTGGGCGAGCGGCTGCCCGGAAGCTCGGAGAACCCGCGCCGCATGGCAAACTCGTTTAGTGCCGGCGTGCGCGCGACGCCTGGCGCGACGTGCACATGCTTATGTCCGTCGACATGCGTAGGTGGTCGGCCGTACAGCTCCTCGAACTGAGCCAGTTGCTGCCTCACGGCCCGTTCGATGATTGCACGGCCGAGCGTCGGATCTGGGATCCAGCGTCGCCACTGTCGATTTCGGTCGTCGAAGCGGCCCGTCAGCGCGGCGTGTGTCTGGCGTACCGGCTCGGGGACGTCGTTCCCGGTAAAGGGCGAGGACAGGTTGAGGTGCAGTCCGACCGGGAGCCCGATCTTCAGCGCGACCCCGGCCGCGCGTTCGCTGTCGGCCATGAAGACCATCGCCGTCGCGCTCGTGATCCTGTTCGCCGCAAACGAGTCGGCGATCGCGTCGGTTGTGGCGACGTCGATCCCCCAGTCGTCGGCGTTCACGATCAGCAACGAGACCTCCGTCCGGTGAATTGATCAGCTGCGCTATACGGGGGGTCGCTGATCTGCTTTGGATAGTCGCGCTCTCACGAGCCGCCACGACAGCGCCCGCACGCTCGCACGCAGCTTCACCGGACCCCACGCTACTAGAGGCGGGTGCGTTGCGCGATCCAGGCCGTGCACCACGAGCGGTCGCTTGACGCGGCCCGCGCCGCCGAGCCTTCGGGCGGCGGCATCCGGGTGCAAAGTGCGGCGGTGACCTCATCGTCCACGCTGCTGCCGTGCCGATCGGCCTCGCCGGCGCGGCGGCTCGCTCAGCGCGGCCACGATGCCGTCGGCAAACTTGGTGACCATGCCTTCCATGGTGTAGTGCTCAGTCGCTGCTTCGCATCCGCGCTGAAGGCGCGTTCGCAGATCCTCGTCGCTGAGGATCGCCGCGACCGCCTCGACGTAGTGCTCGAGCGTGTTGGGTGAACGCCAGCCGTTCTCCCCGTGCGACAGATACTGGATCTCGGGGCCGTGGAAGGGTCCGTCGGTGGTCACCAGTGGCACGCACGCCGCGAATGAATCGACGACGACGAGCCCAACGGCCCCCGGCATCAGCATGACGTCGGCCGCGGCGAGGTACGCGGCACGCTCGAGGCCGACCACGCGCCCGCGGTGATGAACCCACGCGTGAGCATCGGCGAATGCCCTCACCGCGGGCTCACATGGTCCGTCGCCGAGGACGATGAGGTTCAGTGCGCTGAATTGGCGGCGCAGCTGCAGGGCGGCATCGAATACGAAGTCCAACCGCTTGCGCGCCGTCAGCGACCCGCAGAAGATCGCCACCGGGGTGCCCTCGACGCCGAGGCTACGCCGCAACTCCGTGACCCCCGCGCGACGATGCGCAGCGACCGCCTCGGCGAGCGGCTTGCTGTCGATCGTGTTGTTGACGGTGGTGACCCGCGCCGCGGGGAAGCCGAGCGACTCGACGACCGCTCGGCTGAGGTCGTTGTAGGCGAACCACCAGTCGGGTGCGCGAACCAGGCGGGCCCGAGCTGAGCGTGCGTCGGGGATCCGCGTGGCGGCGAAGTTGCGGCCGTGTCCGTAGCCGGCGACGCTCGGCCCTCCGCGCCGTGCGCGGGCGATCAGCGCGAGGTTCGAGACGATCCGGGGCGACAGCTCCGTGATCACGAGGTCGTGCGCAGCGGTCGCCCGCAGCGAGTCCTGCCAGATGAGCTCCCTTCCTGCGAGCGCGAGGCGCCGTCCGCCGATCGCCGACAGCCACGACGGCCCGGCGGGGGCGACCGGCGGACCAGCCGCGTCCTGGGCGGAGACCAGCACGTCCAGCGCGATGCCGCGCTCGCGCAGGCTGTCGTGCAGTCCCGCGAAGAACGCCTCCCGATAGTGCGGGACCCGGCGCTGGACGAACGCGACGGACTTGCTCATCGCGAACGGCACGTGACCGCGAGGGTCACGTTGCCGTGCTGATCGGCGGCGATGTCCGCGGCGTGGCGAAGGCGTTGCTCGGCATCTCGATCGCTGCTTGAACGTGCACGTCCTGCTCAAGTCAAGCACAACACCAGAGTGCTCCAACGCGCACAAGAAGCAGATGGAGTGACGCCACGCGCCGAAGCCGCTCGGTCAGATGTCAGACGCCCCGCGCCTACACGGCGCGCTATCGCTCGCTCGGGCGTAATAGCCTCGAAGGCGCCGCGGCGCTCACGACGGGCGGCTTCTACGCGCGCGATGACGACCAACGGCGCGGCGTCGTCGCTGCCGGGCTCCTGGCGAAAGCTCGTTCCACCTCCACAGCGCGGGCAGCAGGGGCTTGATAGGGCCACCAGTTCACAAGGCATTCCGAGCCGAAGTACGACATGTGCATCCATGTGCTCATCGACAACGATGTGCGGCGGCGTTGGCGGCTTCGGCGTCCGCTCGACGTTCGTCGCAGGCGCTACGCGGTGGCGCGACGGCGCGTCGCTGTCGCACCCTGGATATCGGCGAGCGTGAGCGCGATCAGCGCCGCACGGTCCGGCGTAGCGCCGCCGGCGAGCAGCCGCTCGGCTTGGTGGGCGACGACGTCGTCGAAGAGGTTGCGCGCCGTGCGCGCGTTGCCGAAGTAGCGGTCGCGTGCCGCGTGCAGACGCTCCATGACGCGCTGCAGCTCGTCGCGCGCGTCGTCGTCGAGCACGTAGTCGGCGGCCGTCGCGAACGTCTCGAAGATCTGCACGAGCTCCGTCGGTCCGTAGTCCTCGAAGTGGATCGTCTCGCCGAAGCGGCTGCGAAAGCCGGAGTTCGTGGCGAGGAACTCGGTCATCTCGTGCGGGTAGCCGGCGGCGATGACCGCGAGGCGATCGCGGTCGTCCTCCATGCGCTTGAGCAGCTCGACCACCGCCTCAGGTCCGAAGTCGCCCTGGTTGTCGGGGCGCACGAGCCCGTAGGCCTCGTCGAGGAACAGCACGCCGTCGAGCGCGCTGTCGACGACCGCGGCGGTCTTCGTCGCCGTCTGGCCGACGTACCCCGAGACGAGGTCCTCGCGAGTGACCTCGACGACGCGGTCGCTCGCCAGCAGGCCGAGGCTCTTGTACAGGCGGCCGAACAGCCGCGCCACGGTCGTCTTGCCGGTGCCCGCGCCGCCCTGGAAGACGAGGTGCAGCGAGACCTGCACGGTCTTCAGGCCGGCGGCGCGGCGCAGCGAGCCGATCCGCAACAGCTCGGCGAGGCGGTGGACCTCGGCCTTGACGGCGGCAAGGCCGATCAGGGCGTCGAGCTCGCAGAGCACGGCGTCATAGGCGGCCTGGTCGAAGCGCAGCGTCGCGGGATCGGGCGCCGGCGGGCGCGGGCCGCGCTCGGCGGGCGCGTCGGCGCGCGTAGCCGTCGCGGGCGTGATGTCGTCACCGCCGCGGTCGCTCGCAGGCGCGGCCCGGTTCGGCCGCAGCGCGTCGAGCGCGTCGCGGGCCGCCTGCACGATCCGCTCGCGCCCGTCCACCGGCGAGTGCTCGGCGACGGCGATCGCGGCGCGCAGACTCGCTTCGGCGTCGGCCCGGCGCGACAGCCGGCGCAGCGACTCCGCCCGCGCGACGTGTGCGTAGGCCACCGGGACGAACGCGGGACCGATCGAGGCGGCGACCGCGATCGCCTCGTCGAACGCCTCGAGCGCGCGCTCGTCTGCGCCCTGGTGCGAGCGCGCGAGCCCGACGCGCTGCAGCAGGTCAAACAGCTCGCGGCCACCGCCGCCGGCGGTGCGCAGCGCGGCGATCGCCTCCGTGAACGCCGTCTCGGCCAGCGGGTAGTCCGCCTGGCGCATCGCCCGGTCGCCGCGGTGGGCGTGCAGGCGAGCCGCCAGCCGCGGCGGCGAGCCGAGCGTCTCGAGCGTCTGGCGCGCGAGGCGCTCGAAGCCCTCCGCGCGCGAGAGGTCGCCGGCGCGCACGAGATCGGCGGCCTGGCGCAGGTAGGACTCGAAGCGGTCGGACATCACCGCGAACGCTAGCGGCGGGACCGCCCCCCGCGACCGCGGATAGCCTGCACGCCCATGGACGCAAGGCGGGCCGCCCAGAGCGCCACCACGTCGCTCGGGGTCGTCGCGGCCGGGCTGGCGGCACGCCGGGCGTGGCGTTCCTCGCCGCTCACCGTGGCCCGGATGAGCGGCACGTCGATCACCGCGCCCGACGCGGTCGGCTGGGTGACCGACTTCCTCAACGCCGCCTACTACGCCCGCCAACCCGAGGCGCGCCACGTCGAGGACCTGCGGCTCGCGTTCGCGATCCTCACGACGCGCTGGCATCAGCACGGCCACCACCGCCTGCACGCCCACGACGTCCTCGCCTTCCATCGCGCGTTCTTTCGCGAGCGGATCCTCGACAGGGCGCACACGCCGCGCGGCACGCTGGACCGCGAGCAGCTGTTCACCGGCGCTGCGCGCCTGATCGGCTCCTGGTTCGAAGAGGCATACGGCGACGACGAGCGCCGCGCGCACGGCATCGTCTTCGAGACGACCTCCGCGCGCGACGCCTACCGGCCCGAGTTCCGGCTGCGCCACGCGAAGCTCGGCGAGCTCACCCCGCCCGCGCGCGACCGTAAGGCGCAGGTCTGGCACACGTACAAGCCGGTGCCGATCGCGTCCGCGCAGCGCACGCTGGCCGCGCTCGCGCGGGCCGAGACATGGCCCGACTACGGCAGCGACCTCGGCCGCTTCACCGCCGTGCGCAGCCGCAGCGAGCTGGCGGGGCAGACGTTCGAGATCGAGATCATCAGCGCGCTGTCACCGCGCACGCCGGCGATCCTGCGCGGCTACGTCACCGTCACGCGCTTCTTCACGCGCGACGACGATCCAGAGGACCTCGAGCACTACGCGGCGCGCCTGAGCGAGCTCATGGTGCGCTACGGCCGCGACGAGCCGCCCGCCTACCCGGCCGGCTGTACGCCGCTCGCGGTCATCTGCCTCGACACGCATGCCGGCCACTTCATGGGCCGCGCGCGCAACCGGCTGCTCGCTTACGAGCTCGACGGGCAGGCCTACCTGCGCGCCGCGGGTACCTGGGACGACATGCCGGTCACGCTCGAGCAGGCCTACCGCTCGCTGGGTCGCAAGGCCCAGCAGGCGTTCTGGGGCGAGGAGCGGCCGGAATCGAGCATGCTCGCGCAGATCGCGGAGAGGACCGCCTAATCGCATGCCGGCCGACCGCTATGACGCCATCGTCGTCGGCGCCGGACCCAACGGGCTGACCGCTGCGGTCACGCTCGCGCTGGGCGGGCGCTCGGTGCTGTGCGTCGAGGGCGCCGCCACGCTCGGCGGCGCGGCGCAGACGGCCGAGCTCACGCTGCCGGGCTTTCGCCACGACGTCTTCTCCGCCGTGCACCCCGTCGGGATCGCATCGCCGGTCTTCGCCGAGCTCGAGCTCGAGCGCCACGGCCTGCGCTGGATCCAGCCCGAGCTGGCGATGGTCCACCCGCTGCCGGGCGGTCGCGGCGCGAGCTTGTCGCGTGACCTTGCCCACACCGTGGCGTCGCTCGAAGCGCTCGCGCCCGGCGACGGCCGGCGCTGGGAGGAGTTCGTCGCGCCGTACCTGCGCCACTTCGACGCCGTCAAGGGGATGATGCTCGCGGGCTTCCCGCCCGTCGCCGGCCCGATCCGGATGACCGCCGCGCTGAAGCTGCAGGGCATGCTGGAGTTCGCGCGCGTCCTGCTCATGCCGGCCGACGCGCTGGCCGGCGAGATCTTCCACGGCGACGGCGCGGCCTGGCTGTTCGGCTCCTCCCTGCACGGCGACGCGCCGCTGAACGGCTCGGGCAGCGCGATCGCGGGCGTGTGGCTGAACCTGCTCGGCCACGCCGTCGGCTGGCCCAGCCCCGAGGGTGGCGCGGGCGCGATCACCGGCGCGCTGGAAGGCCGCCTGCGCGAGCTCGGCGGCGAGACGCTGCTCGGGACGCCGGTGCGGCGCGTGCTGACCAATCGCCGCGGCGTGAGCGGCGTCGAACTGACCGGCGGCGAACGGATCGCCGCGCGCACCGTCGTCGCGACGATCACGCCGCACGGCCTCGTCGAGATCGCGGGCGACGCGCTCGGCGACGCATACGTGCGCCGCGCGGTGCGCTTTCGCTACGGGCCCGACACCGTCAAGGGCGACTGGGCGCTCGACGCGCCGGTCGCATGGGAGAACGACGACGCGCGGCGGGCAGGCACGGTGCATGTCGCCGGCACGCCCCAGCATCTGCGCGGCGCGCTGCACGAGGTGGCGGGCGGCCGGTTGCCCGAGCAGCCGTTTCTGCTCTCCGGGCAGCAGTCGATCGCCGACCCGACGCGCGCGCCCGCCGGCAAGCACACGTTCTGGGCGTACACGCACACGCCCCGGGGCATCGACTGGACGCCCGACCGGAGGACGCGCTTCGCCGACGCGATGGAGAACCAGGTCGAACGGTTCGCGCCGGGCTTCCGCGAGCGCGTGCTGGCGCGCCACGTCATGGCGCCCGGCGACCTGCACGCGCGCAACGCAAGCCTGCCCGGCGGCGACGTCGGCCACGGCAGCTACTCCGTCGACCAGCTGATCTTCCGCCCGGTGCCATCGCTCGCCCCGTACGCCACTCCCGTGCGCGGGCTGTTCATCGGTGGCGCATCCACGTTTCCCGGCGGCGCGGTGCATGGTGTTCCCGGCCATGCCGCAGCGCGGGCGGCGCTGCGCGAGGCGCGGTGGCCGCGGCTGCCCAAGTGGCCGCGCGGCCGCTGATCATCGCGCTGTGAGGCCGCTGGACAGCAGGAGTAGCCTGCGTCCATGAGCCCTATTCCAGGTGAACCGCTCCACAACGTGAAGCCCGAGCTGGGCGAGCTGACCACGAAGGACGGACGCAAGCTCAAGGTGAAGATGCCCGGCCTGCCGCCGCGCATGAAGCCGAGCGCGACCGAGGAACGCGGCGCCGCCGAGCCGCCGCGCGACGATCCCTCGCCGCAGCACAACCCGCTGCACGGGCTGTAGGCCCCGGCCACGACGACACCGCGAGCGCGGTGGCAACCATGAGCTGCCGCCGCGCGTAGGGCCATGCGAACATAGGTTCGTGACCTCTCAGGGCTCCGCGTACTCGCGGTTTCAGCGGGCGCTGAAGACCGGGCGCGCGTCGATCGCGTGGAACGCGGCGAGCGAGCTCGAGCACATCGACCTCCAGGACGCGCTCGCCCTCGTGCTGCTCGTCGTCGACGAGCCGCTCTTCGCGCGGGCTGCCGCCCGCTGGCTGGGCCGCCTGTGTCTGGAGACGCCGGTATCGCTGCG